>JAUWTX010000020.1 GCA_030614505.1 Desulfuromonadales bacterium | reverse complement strand
GTGACTCATTCCCCGAACTGTGCACCAGCATCTTTTATAAAAGCGATGGTGTGTTCGGCATCATGGCCAATGTTCTGGCCACTTACATTCTGCTCTTTGTTCTGTTCGGTGCGTTCCTGGAAAAATGCGGCGCGCAAAAGTTCTTTATCGACTTTCCTCTGGCTGCCGTGGGGCATAAAATTGGCGGTCCGGGCAAGGTTGCCGTCATCGCCTCCGGCCTGTTCGGTTCCATTTCAGGCAGTGCCATCGCCAACGTCGTCTCGACCGGGGCCTTCACCATTCCGATGATGAAAAAGGCCGGCTTCAAACCGCACATGGCGGGTGGTATTGAGCCCGCCGCTTCAATTGGCGGTATGTTCATGCCGCCGATTATGGGTGCTGGTGGCTTCATCATGGCCGAGTTGACCGGAGAGCCCTACTCGCGAATCATGCTCGTAGCCCTCTTTCCGGCTCTGATGTATTTCTTCAGCGTTTTCGTCATGGTTCACTACGAAGCCAAGAAACTGAATATCGTCGGCGAAAAATCGGAACACAGTCCCATGGAAATTTTCAAGAAAGAGTGGTACTACACTCTGCCCCTTGTTGTTATCACCATTTTCATGCTCTACGGCTACTCTCCCGGATACGCTGCTATTCTTGGCCTTGTCTCCTGTATTGCTGTTGCGTGGGTGCGAAAGGAGACTCGAATTGGGCCGAAGGAATTCTTGGAAGCGGCACGTAACGGTGCCGAGAGCAGCCTCAAGATCGGTGCGACGGTGGGGGTTATCGGTATCATTATCGGTGTCCTGACCTACAGCGGGTTGGTATTAACCTTTGCCGATATCGTCATTGAACTCGCAGGTGGCTCTCTGGTTATGACCATCGTGCTGATTGCTCTGGCTTCACTTGTTCTGGGTATGGGAGTACCGGTGACCGCAGCCTATCTGATTACAGCCGTGGTTGCCGTTCCGGCCCTGACCCATCTGGGCGTGAACGAGCTTGCCTCCCACATGATCGTCTACTGGCTGTCTCAGGATTCCAACATTACTCCGCCGGTCTGTATCGCCGCCTTTGCCGGTGCCACCATTGCCGGTGCCAATATGTGGAAGACTGCCTTTTCGGCCTTCAAGTTTGCCAAGTTCCTCTACCTTGGCCCTCTGCTCTTTGGCTTCGTTCCCGGTTTCTCACTCGACGGTACGACGATGGACATCGTCAAGGCCTTTGTCTTTATTCTGTTTGGTACATGGCTCTATTCCTATTTGCTCAGCGGTATTTGGCTCCAGTCATGGTTCGGTAAAAATCAGGCCACTTAATCTAAATATTACAGTCAACTCACAATCGGGATGGCAGAATTACAATCTGAGAAGAAAAGAGGGCCACTGCAATTTTAAGTGGCCCTCTTTTTTGATGTTTCTGCTTGACGGTACCGGTGCATTAGTCGTTATGATGCATTTCTACTCTATTGGTTCAGGTAAGTTATCATCGCTATGTCAACAATAAAAACGGTGTTCGCGCCAGCCAAGGTTAACCTTTGTCTGCATGTCTTGGGAAAACGGACAGATGGCTATCATGATCTTGCAATGCTCATGCAGCGAGTCACTCTATTCGACCGGCTTGATCTTGAGTTAGTTGCCGGTGGTGATGTCACCGCCTCTTGCCCGGGACTTGTGTTGGCCGATGGTGAACAAAATATCGTTGAGCGGGCGGCACGGTTGTTCCTGGCATATGTCAGTATGAGGCAGGGTGTCTCCATCGTGGTGAAAAAAAATATTCCTGCCGCTGCAGGCCTTGGTGGTGGATCTTCCGATGCTGCTGCTGTTTTAGAATCACTTGACGAGCTGCTCGGAACTGGGTTGTCACGTACTGAATTAATGGGGCTTGGGAGTCGCTTGGGTGCGGATGTCCCTTTCTTTCTCTACAAGAAGACTGCCTGGGCAACCGGAATCGGCGACCAGTTCGAAGCCTGGCCCGGAGTGCCATTTGTTACGCTGGTTTTGGTCAATCCGGGTATCGAAGTTTCGACAGTTGGGGTTTTCCGAAATTTGGGGTTGACACACTCCAGACCAATAGCTAGAATCCCTAGGTTTCCCGAGGGAACGAGTGGTTTAGTGCGTCTGCTGCACAACGATCTTGAAGTTGTCACCTGTCAACGCCATCCTGTGATCACAACTATCAAGGAACGTCTGGTTGCTGGCGGGGCTAACGGAGCGCTCATGTCCGGTAGCGGGCCTACAGTGTTTGGTCTGTTCGATGACTATTCCCATGCTGTACAGGTTGCTCAATCGCTTTCTGCGGAAACCGACTGGTGGGTTGAAGTTGTCAGCCCATTGTAGGAGTTAGATTCTTTTTAGTTAAAGAGGATATAGGGGCGTCGCCAAGCGGTAAGGCACTGGATTTTGATTCCAGCATTCACAGGTTCGATCCCTGTCGCCCCTGCCACTTGCAACATCTGTGTGGCTCGGCTTATGTCGAATGCGCGGTTGATAATAATTTTGAAATGATAGCCTGACCATGGATAGCCATGGTTTGCAGTTCCCAAAAAACAGGTGATATGTGATTAAAGAACTGAAGATCTTTTCCGGCAATGCAAATCCTGCCCTGGCCCAGGAAATCTGCAATCACCTGTCTGTGCCTCTGGCCAAGGCAACCGTCAAGTCTTTTTCCGACGATGAAATAATGGTTGAAATTCACGAAAATGTTCGTGGACGAGACGTTTTTGTTGTTCAACCGACCAGTCAACCGGCTAACCAGAACCTGATGGAACTTCTGGTCATGATCGATGCCTTGAAGCGCGCTTCGGCTGACCGCATTACTGCGGTTATTCCATATTTCGGCTATGCGCGTCAGGATCGAAAGGTTGCACCGAGAACGCCGATTACCAGCAAACTGGTTGCGGATTTGATCACGACAGCAGGTGCCCAGCGGGTCTTGTGCGTCGATTTACATGCTGGTCAGATTCAGGGTTTCTTCAATATCCCGGTTGATCATCTCTACGCGGCTCCAGTGGTTCTGGAGGACATAAAATCCCGGTTCCCTGGGGATCTGGTGGTTGTCTCTCCCGATGCTGGTGGTACCGAACGTGCCAGAGCTTTTGCCAAGAGGCTAAATGCCGGTCTGGCAATTATCGATAAACGCCGTAGCGCTGCGAACGTTTCTGAAGTCATGCATATTATCGGTGATGTAGACGGTCAAACCTGCATCATTGTCGATGATATGATCGATACTGCAGGCACCCTTTGTCAGGCTGCTGCAGCACTCAAGGCGCATGGTGCCGGTGATGTCTACGCTACGGCAACTCATGCAGTTTTGTCTGGCCCGGCATTGGAACGGATCAACGAGAGCGCCCTCAAGGAAGTGCTGGTTTGTAATACGATTCCCTGTGAAGAAAAAATCAAAGATTGCCCTCGGCTGCGGATTATTTCTGTGGCGGATTTACTGGCGGAAGCGATCCGGCGTATTCATGGTGATGAGTCTGTCAGCTCGCTCTTTGTCTAAGTTGCTACAGAAAAATAAAGATACTATAAAAAGTAAGGATGGAGGATAGATAAATGGCAAATTCGGTACTGAACGTAGAAACACGAGTTCGCATGGGTAAGGGTGGCTCTCGCAAAGTCCGTCGTGACGGCCTGGTGCCAGCTGTAGTTTATGGCAAGGGGATTGAATCACTCAATCTTCGCCTTGACCCGAAAGACCTGCAGCAAGCTATTGCCACCGAGGCAGGTTGGAATACCCTGATTACCCTGAAGGGTGATGGTCCATTTGATGGCAAAGTCGTTATCCTCAAGGATATGCAGATTGATGCGATTCGTCGTGATACCAAGCATGTAGACTTTCACGCAATTGACCTGACAAGCACCATTGCCGTTATGGTCCCCGTGCAACCAATAGGCAAAGCACAGGGTGTCACTGAAGGTGGTACTTTGTCGCTGATTCGTCATGAACTGGAAGTCTACTGTTTGCCGACGAATATTCCGACTTCGATTGAAATCGATGTAGCCCATCTGGAGGTCGGCGAAGCCGTCCATATTGATGAGGTCACTTTACCTGAAGGTGTTGAATCTCTGCACGATGTCAACTTCACGGTTCTGACGGTTGTCGGTCGCATGGCTGAAGAAGTCGAAGAAGTCGAAGAAGATGAAATCGTCGAAGGTGAAGTTGCTGAAGGTGAAGTTGCTGAAGGTGAAGTTGCTGAAGGTGAAGACACTGCTGAGTAAAGACTAGCTGAGGTTTCTTCTTTTGAAGTTGATTGTCGGGTTGGGCAACCCAGGCATGCAATATGCTGAAACACGCCATAATATAGGTTTTATGGTCGCCAGTCACTTGGCAGGTCGAGCCGGAATCGCCCTGAAACGTAAAGGTTATCAGGGCTGTTATGGCGTCGGTCGAGTTGCCGGTGTAGAGGCAACGATCCTGTTGCCGCAGACATATATGAATCGCAGCGGAGCCAGTGTTTCTCCTGCTTATCAATCCCTCGGTATTGCGCCGGGGGATTTGATTGTGGTTCATGACGAGATTGACTTGGCTTTCGGTTGCTTGCGCATCAAAGTCGGTGGTGGTCATGGTGGCCATAACGGGTTGAGGAGTATCGGTAGTGTACTGGGAGCGTCTGACTATATGCGTCTGCGCATGGGAGTGGGGCGGCCTCCGGTTGGTGGGGATGTCTCGAGATATGTTCTGAACCGGTTCGCTACGGCAGAATATGCGGACCTTGCCGCATACGTTGATACTGCAGCAGATGCTCTGGAGCTGTTAATAACAAGAGGCCCGCAAGAGGCCATGAATACATACAACACACGTAATTTGCCAACAACATAAGAATTAGGTCAAACTAAAGTCTAAAGGAGGAAGAAATGCAAATTTTAGCACCAATTTTAGGTGTGATCGGTTTTATCGCTGCTATTGTGCTGTACCACAAGGTCAAAGCACAACCTGTCGGCAACGACACCATGAAAGAGATTTCCGAAGCAATTTACGACGGTGCCATGGCCTTTCTGGCGCGTGAGTACCGGGTCCTGGCTATTTTTATTGCGATCGTCTTTATCATTATCTCATTCGGTATGAACTACCAGACGGCCCTCGCTTTCCTTGGTGGTGCAGCCTGTTCTATGACCTGCGGTTTTATCGGTATGAAGGCAGCGACTCGCGCCAACGTCAGAACCACCGAAGCGGCCCGTGCGTCAGGCCAGGCCAGTGCCTTGATGGTCTCCTTCAACGGTGGTGCGGTCATGGGCCTGGCTGTAGCGTCTCTTGGTCTGGTTGGAGTCGGCATTGCTTACATGGCGTTTGGCGGCGATCCGGCAACAGTCAAGTACATCAATGGTTTCGCCATGGGAGCTTCATCCATTGCCCTGTTCGCTCGTGTCGGTGGCGGTATCTATACCAAGGCTGCTGACGTCGGTGCTGACCTGGTCGGCAAGATTGAAGCCGGTATTCCGGAGGATGATCCACGTAATCCTGGAGTCATCGCTGACAATGTGGGTGACTGTGTTGGTGATACTGCAGGAATGGGTGCCGACATCTTCGAGTCCTATGTCGGTTCAATTATCGCGACCATCGCTATCGCTGCTGCTGCCAGCCCATCACTACTCGCTAAACTTGGGACCGGAGAAGGTGTCCAGGCTGCGGCTATGTATTTGCCGATCGCTCTGGCCGTCACCGGCCTGATCTTCTCTTTCGTTGGTATCTGGTCGATGAAAAAGCTTTGTAACCAGGATCCCGGCAAGGCTCTGCATTACACGACCTTTGTCGCTGCTGGCGGTTTCCTCGTGGTGTCTATTCTGGTTGTCTGGGGCATGGGCCTCAAGTTCGGGGTCTTCCTGGCCATCCTGGTCGGCTGTCTGGCCGGTATCGCGATTGGACAAATTACGGAATATTATACTGCGCGCGGCCCGGTTACCCGTATTGCCGAAGCCAGCAAGACCGGCCCGGCGACGACTATCATTCACGGTCTTGCTGTTGGTCTTGAAAGTACCGCTGCTCCCATTCTGATCATCTGTGTTGCCATTGCCATTGCCAATGCTTTCTCCGGACTGTATGGCATCGGAATCGCCGCTGTCGGCATGTTGGCCACTGTCGGTGTCACCATGACTGTAGATGCCTACGGGCCTATTGCTGATAATGCTGGCGGCATATCTGAGATGGCTGGCCTCGGTTCAGACGTTCGTGAGATCACTGACGGACTGGACGCCATCGGCAATACCACGGCTGCCATTGGTAAAGGCTTCGCCATCGGATCAGCTGCCCTGACGGCGCTAGCTCTTTTCTCTGCCTATGCCACGACTGTTGGCCTCAAGGTAATCAACCTGGTTGATCCCAAGGTTGTTATCGGTCTGCTCATTGGCGGTGCTCTGCCATTCTTCATCGGTGCACTGACTATGACCAGTGTTGGTCGTGCTGCCGGTCTGATGGTTGAGGAAATCCGTCGTCAGTTCCGCGAGATTCCCGGCCTTCTGGAGGGCAAGGAAGGTGTCAAGCCCGAGTCTGATAAATGCGTGGATATTGCTGCCCGTGCGGCCCTCAGGGAAATGATTCTGCCTGGCGTTATTGCCGTTGTGGCTCCGGTCCTGATCGGTTTTCTCATTGGCAAGGAAGCTCTCGGCGGCATGCTGGCTGGTGCCACCGTGACTGGCGTGTTGCTGGCGCTGATGATGTCCAACGGTGGTGGTGCCTGGGATAATGCCAAGAAATATATTGAGAGAGGCGATCTGGAAGGTGAAGGCAAGGGCAGCGATGCTCATGCCGCTGCAGTTATCGGCGACACCGTCGGCGACCCCTTCAAAGACACCTCCGGTCCGGCCATGAACATCCTCATCAAGCTGATGAGCGTGGTAGCGCTGGTTATTGCTCCGCTGCTGGTCTGATATCGACTGGTATATCTCTGTGTAAATCGGTAGCCGGGGATTTTCCCCGGCTACCGTTCTTTGTTTATGGCTCCGTGAGTAAATGGCGCATCTAGCCGCCTGTCAGGCTATCAATGAACTGGCTGCCAGTTATTGGATAAAACGATCATGGGATTTAAATGCGGTATCGTCGGCCTGCCTAATGTTGGTAAGTCAACTATTTTCAACGCAATCACCTCTGCTGGTGCGGAAGCGGCCAATTACCCCTTTTGTACCATAGAGCCGAATGTCGGTGTTGTTACGGTTCTTGACAAGCGCCTCGATACTCTGGCTGCTATTGTCAAACCGCAAAGGGTTTTGCCGACAACCATGGAGTTTGTCGATATTGCCGGCCTGGTAAAAGGGGCCAGTCGTGGTGAAGGCCTGGGAAACAAGTTTTTGGGTCACATCCGTCAGGTTGATGCCATCGCCCATATCGTACGCTGTTTTGATGATGAAAATGTTGTACATGTCGACGGCAGCATTGATCCGTTGCGGGATGTTGAGGTTATTCAGACGGAATTAAATTTGACTGATCTGGATACGGTAGAGAAGCGGATCCTCCGTGTCAGCAAACAGGCGAAAAGTGGCGACAAGAAGATGCAGGAAGAGCTGGCTCTTCTGGAGAAGGTCCAGGAATGCCTCAACATCGGCCAGCCTGCGCGTAGTGTTGATCTGACTGACGAACAATGGAAGGTGCTGCAGGATCTCTGCCTGATTACCGCCAAGCCGGTTCTGTATGTTGCTAATGTTGCCGAGGACGACCTTTCCGGTGAACATCCCCTCGTCGCCAGGATCAAGGAACATGTTCTTGCCGAAGGTGCGGAGATGGTGGTCATCTGCGGTAAGATCGAAGCTGAAATAGCCGAACTCCCCATAGGCGAGAAAGACGAATTCCTTCATGAGCTCGGCCTTGGTGAATCAGGCCTCGACCGGATGATCCATGCCGGTTATCGTCTGCTTGGCTTGATCACCTATTTTACTGCTGGGGTCAAAGAGGTCAGGGCATGGACCGTCAATAATGGCGCCCGTGCACCACAGGCCGCAGGGGTGATTCACACCGATTTTGAAAAGGGTTTTATCCGTGCCGAGGTGATTGCATATGCGGATTTTGTAGCAGCAAAAGGCGAATCAGGTGCCAAGGAAAAAGGGCTTATGCGCCTGGAAGGCAAGGAGTACGTAGTTAAAGATGGTGATGCCATGCATTTCCGCTTTAATGTTTGATGAGACCAGAGTCGGAGACTATCTTTTGTCTCCTTCTGTATTCTGTCTCCTGTATCCACCAATTCTTATAAATTCCGTTGCCTCACAATACGGGGTGTGGTAAAAAACAAAGTTCTTTCGACGGAAGCACACAGGGTGCTTTCGCTCCTTGCTCCGGCTAGACGGGGCTAACAACTCAAGAGGAGGCTATTAATGCGAACCTACGAATCAATCTTCATCGTACACCCGGAAGTTGTCGGGGACGACCAGACCGCGATCATCGACAAGTATAAGACGATCTTGACGGATCAAGGCGCGGAAGTCCTCAAGGTGGACAACTGGGGTGTCCGGACACTGGCCTACCCGGTAAAAAAGCAGACCAAGGGCTGTTACGTCCTGGTGATCTTTGACGCCGGGCCGACTATTATCGCCGAGTTCGAGCGCCGCATGCGCATCGACGATATGGTGATCAAGTTCCAGACGGTAATCCTTGAAGGCGGCTATGAAGCTCCTGTTGTTGAGGCTGCTCCTGAGGAAGTTCCTGCAGTTGAAGAGGCTTCTTCTGAAGAAGCTCCTGTAACTGAGGCTGCTCCTGAGACCACTGAAGAGGCAGCAGAAACACCGGCTGAAACTAAGGCTGATGCCGAAGAGAAGACGGAAGAAGCCTAGCTTCCGTATCAACCTACGACGATGAAGAAGGAGAAATAATCATGGCATATGGTGGAAGTCGTACTGGTGGGCCTCGTCGGCGTTATGGCCGTCGCAAAGTTTGCCGTTTCTGCGCCGACAAGAAAGCTACTATTGATTACAAAGATGTCCGTTCCCTGCGCTATTTTGTTTCTGAGCGGGGCAAGATCACGCCGCGCCGGATTTCCGGCACCTGTTCGGAGCATCAGCGCAAGCTGACAGCAGCAATCAAGCGTGCTCGCAATATTGCGTTGCTGCCTTTCACGGCAAGCCACTCTCTCGAGAAGAGGGGTTAATCACAGCGACCGCGAAATGATGATGCAGCAAAGACTTTATGTTGTGCTCGGTGCATTCACCGGGTATCTGCTGTTCGGCACTTTTGCCGCTATGGGATTCGTTGCTGTTGCAGTGAACCTCTTCACGTCTTTGCCGGCGGCTTTTGTCGGCATGCGTTTCGGGGCAGTGTCAGGTGGTGTCACTGTGGTTTTAACCGCGCTGCTGATCCTGCTGACGAATGGTCAGGTCCCTGTACTTATGTACCTGATCCAATTCGGCATCCCGGGTGCAGCCCTGCCGTGGTTGTTGAATCGTGGTATTGCTTGGGATAAGGCTACAGTTGCTGTGCTGTGGGCAATGGTCACTGTCAGTATCTGTGGTCTGTTTGTTGCCTCAGTTGTCGCAGGTCAATCTCCATTCACGATGGCAGGCGATTTGATCGGCAAGGAGATTGTCCAAACTACAGCAGTGATGCAGGAGATGTTTGCTGTATCAGATTTGCCGGTCGACCAGAGGAAAGAGGTCACTCTGGCGCTTGAAAATATGGCGGATTTTCTGCAAATGGCCTACCCTGGCATTGCAATCACCGTCGGTGGCCTGATGACCCTCAGCCTGGTTTTCCTACTGTCAGTGCTTGCGCGTGGCAGATATGTGATCCCTGGCAGGGCGTTTCCGGAATGGAAGGCCCCTGAATTTCTGGTCTGGATATTGATCGTGGCAGGATTCGTGGCCGTTTTTTTAGACGGTCTGCCTGAAGTTTTTGCCCTGAACCTGCTGGTGATTTTGTTGCCGGTTTATTTCCTGCAGGGTTTAGCTGTGATCGACTGTTTTTTTCGTCGCAAGGCTTTCTCGCCGCTCTTTAGAGCTGTTGGCTACCTGCTGGTGACATTGGTTAATCCTTTGCCCCTGGTGGTCACCGGCCTCGGCGTGTTTGACTTGTGGGCGGATTTTCGCAAACCTAAAGAACCTGAATCATGAAGATTTTGGGAGGATAAAGAGATGGATGTCATTCTGACGGAAAATGTTAAAGGCCTTGGGGCCATCGGTGAAGTGGTCAAGGTCAAGGCTGGTTATGGTCGTAATTACCTTGTTCCTCAGGGTTTGGCTGTTGAGGCGAGTACCCGTAATCTGAACGAACTTGAGCACCACAAGCGACAGCTTACCCGTAAGGCTGAAAAGCTGAGTCAGGAAGCTGCTGATATCAAGGCGCGCATCGAAGCAATTGAGTGTTCCTTTGTGCACAAGGCGAGTGGAGAGGGCAAGCTGTTCGGTTCGGTGACCTCCATGGAGATCGCTGAAGGTATGGCTGCAAAGGGTGTTGAAATTGACCGTCGCAAGATTCTCCTCGACCAACCGATCAGAACCCTCGGTGAACATGAGGTGGAGATCAAGCTGAATGCGGGGGTCAATGCGACCATCAAGGTTAATGTCCTCAGCGAAGAAGGCTCTCAGGAAAAAGCTGTAGAAGCGAAAACTGAGACAGAAGCTGTAGAAGCAAAAACTGAGCCTGAAGCTGTCGACGAAGAGAAGTAATCAACTGCTGACTCCAGGGGCCTGTCCTTATGTGCAGGCCCCTCCTTTCCCATGAGGGCGAGAAACGTGCCGGATCGCGCTGAACATCGCCTGCCACCTCAGAATCTGGAAGCAGAAATGTCTGTTCTGGGGGGGGTCCTTTTGGAAAACGAAGCCCTTAATCGGGCTTTGGAAGTACTGCTTCCTGATGACTTCTATCGGGAAGCCCATCGCAAGATTTTCAACGCCTTGATTACACTCTCAGACCGTAGTGAACCTGCGGATCTGGTTACTTTGACGGCCGTTCTGAAAGAGCAGGGTGCTCTTGAAGAAGTTGGTGGCAGCTCCTATCTGTCTACCTTGGTCGATTTCGTGCCGACAGCGGCCAATATCAGCTACTACTGCAAGCTGGTTAAAGAGAAGGCCATTTCCCGTGAGTTGATCAGGGTCGCTACGGAGATCGCCGGCAGGGGCTACGAGGGCGGCGATGTTGAGGCCTCACTCGACTGGGCGGAAGGCGAGATTTTCAAGATCGCCAATATGAAGTCTCGGCCGTCTGTCTTTGCGACCAAGGATATTGTCAAGGACACGATTAAGACGATCGAGAAACTTTATGATCGCAAAGAACAGATTACCGGTGTTCCGACAGGTTTCAGCAACATCGACAACATGACTTCAGGCTTGCAGGGAGGAGATCTGGTTATTATTGCCGGTCGGCCTTCCATGGGCAAAACCGCTTTCTGTCTCAATCTTGTCGAACATGCCACTATGCATGTCGCTGAGCCGATCCCCTCAATTGTCTTCTCCCTGGAGATGAGCAAAGAGCAGCTTGTTCAGCGGCTTCTCTGTTCAGTGGCGCGCATTGAAGCCGGCCGGGTTCGCACCGGAAAACTGGCCCAGTCAGAATTTCCGACCTTGGTCAATGCCGCCGGCATCATAGCCGAAGCTCCAATCTATATTGATGACACGCCGGCGATCAGTGTGCTGGAAGTTCGTGCCAAATCTCGTCGACTCAAGGTAGAAAAAAATATTGGTTTGATCGTCGTTGACTACCTGCAACTGATGCAGGGCAACAACAGCGAAAATCGTCAGCAGGAGATTTCGGAAATTTCTCGTTCGCTCAAGGCCCTGGCCAAGGAGCTAAAAGTTCCGGTCATTGCCCTGTCTCAGCTCAATCGCTCTCTGGAAAGCCGAACCGACAAGCGACCCATCCTGGCTGACCTGCGTGAATCAGGCGCCATTGAGCAAGATGCTGATGTGATCATGTTTCTCTACCGGGAAGCTGTTTACTGTGATGCTTGTAGAAAACGAGATAACAGTTGCGACAAAGATCACGAACGAAATGCTGAGGTGATTATCGGCAAACAGCGGAACGGTCCCCTCGGTATTGAGCAGTTGACCTTTCTTGGTGAGTATACCCGCTTCGAGAGCCAGTCGCGGCGCAACGACGAATACACACCTTAAAACCGACCAGGCATGGCCAGAATCCTTTGCTTCCCCCAAAACCATGAATGACTTTACCTCGTTTGCCTGGTATCTTTTATTCGTGTGAACGTGTACTATACACAGATTACATTTACCCCTGATCCTCTCAAACCACCACTGTCCTTCTAGATGTGACGGTGATGACGTAACTCTGTAAAGAGACCCGACGGTCGTGCAGAGTTTTCAGACACGTCAATTGCCAGGCGTGCCCCGTAGATTTCAGCGATTTTCCTGGTTTTTATCGGACATCTTTTGGCTGGTCCCAAGTAAGGGAGAACTAACTATGCAAAGCACCACACTTTCTGCCGGTGATCCGATTGAAGCCCGCTGCACCAAGTGCCGCAGTAACAACAATCACATAATTGTCGTCATGGCCGAATCTGGGCCGGAAAAAGTCCAGTGCAATATTTGTAACAGGCAACATAAATATCGTCCGCCTACGATCCCCAAAAAGCCTGGCGTGCGACGGACTGTCGATCCTAAAGTTGCCGAGCAAAAAGAATGGCAAAGCCTGAGGCCCGATATGGACAGTAAACAAGCGACAGGCTATTCAATGACAACGGCTTTTAAGGTTGGGGCCCTGATGAATCATCCTGCTTTTGGCCTCGGTATTGTTCAGCAACTGGCAGGGCCACGAAAGATCAGAGTGCTTTTTGAAGACGGCAAGAAAACGATGCGCTGTAAATAACCTGTGAGCCATCAAACGAGTAGAAAACACACACTAACTTGACAGCTGGCTGGAAAGTCGGCTATACTCCAAAGGTTGTCATCAAAGGCCGAGTTTATTCGGCAGACAATGTTAAGCTGTTCCAGGATCATCACGAAGCCATCGTAACGCCCCTGACTGTTTAGGGGCGTTTTTTATGCGCCAGATAAAGAGCGCTGAGTCCGTCGACGATGTCTCGCTTACCTGTCACGGTCCACCTTAATATAGACGGAATCAAGTTAAAGGAATTTATGGAGTTCACTGAATTTAATTTTCACCCGAAAATTGCCGCTGGAGTCGAGGCTGCCGGCTATGTTACACCGACACCGATCCAGGCCAGAGCGATACCGACAGTTCTGGCCGGGCGTGATGTTATGGGCTTGGCCCAGACCGGGACCGGCAAGACAGCTGCCTTTGCTTTGCCGATCCTTCAGCGTCTGATGGGTGGCCGCCGTGGCCATGTGCGTACCTTGATCGTCGTTCCGACCCGCGAACTGGCCGAGCAGATTCATGCCGCGATCAGCAGCCTGGGGCAAAGAACTGGTTTGCGCAGTATCACTGTCTACGGCGGGGTTAACATTAACCCGCAAATCGCTCGCCTCAAACAGGGTGCCGAAATAGTTGTCGCCTGCCCCGGTCGGTTGCTTGACCACATAAGCCGGAAGACTATTGACCTCAGTCGCCTCGAGGTGCTGGTACTCGATGAAGCCGACCAGATGTTTGACATGGGTTTTTTACCTGATATCCGGCGCTTGCTCAAACACCTGCCTCAGCAGCGTCAGACTCTGCTTTTCTCAGCGACCATGCCAAAAGAGATTCGCAACCTGGCCAAGGATGTTCTCCGCGATCCAGAGACGGTTCAGGTTGATCTTGTGGCCCCTGCAGTTACGGTCAGTCATGCTCTTTATCCAGTAGAAGAGGCCTGCAAAACAGACCTGCTCCTTGCTCTGCTGCAACATACCGATACTGGCTCTGTACTGGTTTTTACCCGCACCAAACATCGAGCCAAACGTCTCGGTGAGAAGCTTGTCAAGATCGGCTACCGTGCAGCCTCGCTGCAGGGTAACCTTTCGCAGAACCGTCGACAGGCAGCGCTGGATGGTTTTAGAAAAGGCAGTTATCAGATTCTGGTTGCCACCGACATTGCCGCACGCGGTATCGACGTCAGTCAGGTCTCCCATGTCATTAATTATGATATGCCCAATACAACCGATGCCTATATCCACCGCATCGGCCGGACCGGACGTGCTGCTCGCAGTGGCGATGCCTTTACTTTGGTGACTAATGCGGATCGAGCTATGGCACGGGGAATCGAACGCGCCCTTGGTCGCACCATAGAGCGCCGCTTCATGGAAGGATTCACGCCACCAACGAAGACCTCTGTGCCGGATGTCACCGCCACTGAACAGGCGACTCGGCACAACCGTGATGGCCAATCTGCAGGTAAAAGGGTACAGGGAGTGTCTCCTGCTGGAAAATCGGCTCCCGGGCGGTCGAAAAATTCTCGTCGTCGTCGTTTCTCTGGACGTTCAGCTAAACCGGCGGCTGCTTCTGTGGGTAGATGATAGAATCACAGGACTGTCTCACAAGTTTCCAGAATCTTCCCGGGATATTTTAAATAATTTATTCGCAAGGAGTGTCTGGAATATACCAATAATGCTAAAATACATATAAACAGTTATTGACATGTGATAACGCATATTGTATATTTTCCAAGATATGTTTGTTAGCTTTGATTATAAAGCCTTGTCCTGCAAGAATCTGGAGGTTCAGAATGTTAAAGAAGTCTGCAGTAAACCATTACCTGCTTTCTGTGGCACGTGTTGCATACGTGTTTGTGACTGTTACCGCTGTCCTGGCTGCCTTGGCCTTTCTGAATATTGGTGGGCATTGAGCTATAGTTACAGAATAAGATGATAATAACAAAGGCGGCCTGAAAATGGCCGCCTTTACTTGTTTATCCAGAGCAGTGTTCTCGTTGTAGCGCCTTTCTATTCACTTTCAGTCGTCGTAAATCCCCGCCGCCAAAATCCAATTTCTCACTCGGCTTGTTAAATTCGCCAACCTCCTAATTGCGCTTGGCGATGATATTGAGAGTCTGAATCTTTTTCCGTAGGGTATTGCGGTTGATCCCCAGAACTTCTGCTGCCTTGACCTGGTTGCCGCGGGTTTTCTCCAGCACGATATTGATCAGTGGTCGCTCCATCTGGTGAAGCACCATCTCGTAAAGGTTATTCATGTCCTGCAGATCCATCTGCGCAAGAGAACTTTGTAACTTCTGGTTAATCAGCCCCTCAAGAGAAGCGCCATTGCCACTGTTGGCATGACCGATGACCAGGCTGGGGAAATCTGCCACGTTCAGGAGTGCATCGGGCGAAAGAAGTGCTGCTCTCTGAATGATATTCTCAAGCTCACGGACATTGCCCGGCCATTCATAATTGCGGAGCAGGTCCATAGCTTCCTTGGTGAGGCTGGATGCTGAAGTGCCATATTCTTCGCCAGCTTTGGTCAGGAAATAGTCGACCAGATCTGAAATGTCTTCACGGCGATCGCGTAGTGGCGGTAGATCGAGAGGAACTACGTTGAGCCGATAATAGAGGTCCTCGCGAAACTCCTTCTTCTGGACTTTCTCCTTGAGATCCTGGTTGGTTGCTGCGACGATGCGGGTGTTCACCCGAATGTTTGCACTGCCGCCGGTTCGGGTCACTTCTTTTTCTTGCAGTACCCTCAGCAGTTTGGCCTGTAGTTCAAGAGGCATGTCGCCGATTTCATCAAGGAAGAGCGTACCCTCCTTGGCCTGTTCGAACTTGCCGATCTTCCTTTCTGTTGCACCGGTAAAAGCACCTTTCTCATGACCAAATAGTTCGCTTTCCAATAGCTCCCTGGGAATTGCAGCACAATTGAGAGCAATGAACGGTTTGCCGAGACGCGAACTATTGAAATGAATGGCCCGGGCGATCAACTCCTTGCCTGTGCCGCTTTCACCGTAAATCAGAACGGTGACATCAGAGG
>JAUWTX010000242.1 GCA_030614505.1 Desulfuromonadales bacterium | reverse complement strand
GTATACATCCATGAGCCGACCCACTTTTTTCCCATCCAAATCGTCTGGTTCAGATAACCTGACCAAGGGAACCTGCTTTGCCCTGCTTCTGGTTGCCTGTCTTACCTTGATGGCACCGGGTAACTCCCTGGCACAAGAGTCATACCAACTCGCTTTATCCATCTCTGACTCTACAGAGGAATATCCTCTTTCTTTGACCCGGTTTATCGATCTGGTCGTTGAAAGGAACCAACAGGTACAGTCTCGGGACGCTGATTTAATGATTAAAACGGAAGGGGTGAACGTTGCGCGCTCCATCTATGAGCCGGTACTCGTTGGTAGTTACAGTCATCTATACAATAACGAGCAGAACGACTCGGCGCAGTTTGCAAGCCGGGGCTTTAAAGAGACTTACGAACAGAAAAATGACAGTTACAAACTTGAGGTTGAAGGTCTGATCATAACGGGCGGGCAATACCGGGTTGGTATGGCTTCGAATGAAACAGAAGATGATATCACCACCGTCGGCAGGCAATATCGGCAGCTTGCTTATGTCAATGTGACCCAGCCGCTGCTTAAAAATGCCGGGATCGAAACGACCAACACCCAGGTCAGTATCGCTAAAGGGGACGCCAACCTTGCCTTGCAGAGTTATCGCCAGGAACTGCTCAACGTCGTCGGTCGCGCGACCGTCGTTTATTGGGATCTTTCCATGGCCCAGAAGAAAGTTTCCATGCGCGCTGAATCGGTGCGGGTGGCCAATCAGATTCTGGAAGACAATCGTGCCAGATACAGAACGGGCAAAATGGCTGAAATCGAAGTTCTGGAAGCGGAGGCAGGTGTCGCCCTGCGTATGGCTCTCGAAATAGAGGCTCAAAAAGAATACGTCTCGGCCATGAATGACGCTTTCACCATGTTTGCAGAGCATGCCGTTGCATACAAGGCAGATATCGATGCAAATGAGCCACTTGTTCTGGAAGGAGGCACATATGACTACCAGCATTCAATCGGCAGGGCGTTCAAACTAAGACCGGAATACCTGGCAAGTCACATGAGGTTATCTCAGGAAAATATTCGTCTTGCTTATGCCAGGAACCAAAGATGGCCGGAACTGGATCTGAAAGCCAGTTACGGTCTTAACGGTTTGGATACCGACCGGTCCGGGGCCTGGGACAATATGACGGACGACGAGTACTACTCGTGGTCGGTAGGTCTGGAGTTTCGGGTTCCTCTCTTTGGTGATCAGAAAAGTGCCGGCGAACTGGCCCAGGTCAAGCAAAGGAAGCGCAAGGCTCTGCTCGAAATGAAAGCGATTGAAGTGGCCCTGGCGAATGCGGTGAATACAACCATTCGTAATATTAGAAGTACGACTGAACAAGCGCAGTATTCAGCTAATGTGGCCAACTACAACAGCCGCCTGCTGGAAATCGAACTGGTGCGTTTGGACGCAGGCAAGAGCAACAGTCGGTTGGTACTCGAAAAAGAAGAGGACTCCAGGGCGGCCAAGGAAGCCGCATTGGAGTCGTTGGTCACTCAGAAAAAAGCCATCCTTGAACTGGAGATGGCCGAGGGAAGTCTGCTCTCCCGATATTATAAGGATGTTATGAAGGAGGGGTTATGAGGAAGATACTGGTCACTCAAGATGATCAGCTTCGTTTTTTTAAGAGGGGCCTGCTCCGGAATTATCAGAGCCTACCCCAGGGTTCTCAGAGCCTACCCCGAGGTTATCAGAGATTCCTACAAAGTGTCGTTCTTGCCAGTCTGTTGGTAGTTTTCTGCCTGTCGTCAGCTATGGCTGAAGATGTAATCAGAGTACCCGGCATTACGGAGCCTATTCACGATGTCCTTTTGAGTCTCCCCACCACAGGAATGGTTAACAAAATTCTCTTTAACGAAGGTGATTACGTAAAAAAGGGCGCCGTGATTCTCCGCCTCGATATGCAGCTCGAAGCTTTGGAAGTCGATCGTCGTAAGTTGCTCTGGGAAAGTAAGGCCGAAGTGAACTCGGCCAAGGCTCGAGTGGCAACTATGGCCTCTCACCTCAAGTCGACCCGGGAGTTATACAAAAGCACCGGATCGATCAGCTTGGAGGAGGTGGAGCAGCAACAGTTGGAATATGCCCTTGCTGTTGCCGAGAAAGATCGCCTGGAGAACAACGAAGCACGTGAGCGGATTGAATACAAGATTGCCGTAGAGCAGTTGAACAAAAGAAGTCTGCGAGCACCTTTTTCAGGGATTATCACCGAACTGCTTGTTGACGTCGGAGAAACCAGTGAACTGGACGTCCCTCTCGTGCATTTCGTGGATACCAGCCGATGTCTGTTCGTTTGCACTGTCGAGGAGCAGGTAGGTAGAACATTGAAGAGCGGTCCTTCCGTGGATCTGGAGATTCAGGCCGGCGCGACAACTGTAATGATAAAAGGTCAGATAACATATGTAGATCCGGTTGTAGACCCGGCCAGCGGGCTGCAGAGGGTGAAGGCTCTTTTTCAGAATGAGGATGGCGAGATTCACCCCGGGGTTGCCGGGACAATGATTATCAGGTAGAGGGGACGGGTGCGGAGTATGGTTTACGCACAGGAAAAACAGGACATAACCAAAGACCAGGTTATCGAAAACCTGGAAGAGATGCGGCAGTATGAAGGCCCTCCCAGGACTTTCTGGCCGATGCTCCTGGAAAATTCTGCGCATCTTGCCGAAGCTAATTTTGGTCTGATACTGGTTCAGGACGAGGCCGACGCACCATGGAAAACTCTCTGTCTCTGGCCACCCAGGGAGCGAGGCCTTTTGCAGTCGGCAGACCTGGTCAAAAAGGTCGAGGCAGTTGCTGATGCCACGGTTGCGCAAAAGTGTGCCTGGGACAATAAACTGCCCAGGGGCAACAGGAAGGAACATGCGGCGATTCTGGGTATCCGTTTCGAGCTCCTTGAAGAGGACTGTGAGAGTGTAGCGGTCTTTCTCCTGGGCAACGCGGCTGAGCAGAACCTTGAAGGGGTTGCAACCAATCTCAAGCTGATTGCCGATACGCCGGCTATTTATCAACTTGGTCGCATGGCTCGACAGGCCAAGGACGATGTAAACCAGTTCTCGGAAGCTCTGGACCTGATGCTGCTGATTAACGCTGAAGAGCATTATCTGGCCGCCGCCATGACCTTCTGCAATGAAATAGCTTCCCGTTATCTTTGCAGCAGAGTCAGCTTGGGGTGGCTTGAGAGTGGCTATGTCCGACTTCAGGCTATCAGTCACATGGAACGTTTCGAGAAGAAGATGGAGGTGGTGCAGGATCTGGAAACAGTTATGGAAGAGGCTTTTGACCAGGACGAAGAAATCGTCTGGCCGCAACCGGATGACAGCACTGCCGTAACCCGGGATCATGAGGGATACACCAAGGAGCAGAATGTCTCGTTCATGGTCTCAATGCCACTTCGTCTTGAAGATTCAGTTGTCGCCGTGCTTTGCTGTGAACGTGCCGGTGAAGCCTTTTCCGCGTCAGACCTGAGGGGTTTACGCGTGTTGTGTGACCAGGCTGCCCGGCGACTGGACGATCTCAAGGCGCATGACCGCTGGTTCGGTGCCCGGATTGCAGCAAATCTGCGTAAAAAAATCCCGCAATTAAAGAGCGCTGAGCACACCACTGCCAAGGTGATTGGCGTGATTCTTTGCCTCATACTGGCCTTCCTGCTGTTTGGTCGACTGCCCTATCGAGTTGAGGCCCCCTTTATCCTGCGTACTGATGATGTCAAGTATCTTCCGGCTGCCCACGATGGCTACATCGATGATGTCGCGGTCCGTGTCGGTGATCGGGTCGAAGAGGGAACGCTGCTCCTGACTCTCGATACACGGGAGTTACTGCTTGAGGAGTCGGCAGCAATTGCCAACCTGAACCGCTATTC
>JAUWTX010000213.1 GCA_030614505.1 Desulfuromonadales bacterium | reverse complement strand
CGTTGGTGTAGGAATGGCAGGTTTCGACGTGGCCACTGATGATCCCATAGCGGTCGTTGATCGCTTTAAGAGTCGGTACGATAGCATTGGTAGTACAACTGGCGGCCGAAAAAATGTTCTCATCGTCAGTCAATAGCTCATTGTTGACGCCGAAGACGATGTTGGGAATGTCCCCTTTCCCCGGAGCGGTGAGTACGACCTTGCTGATCCCCTTGGCTTGCAGGTGGCGGTTGAGGCCTTCTCGATCACGCCACTTGCCGGTGTTGTCGATCAGGATGGCATCATTGATGCCATAAGCGGTGTAGTCGATCTCGTCGGGAGCGTTGGCGTAGATCAGACGAATCATATTGCCGTTGGCGATGATTGCGTTCTCTTCCACATCTATGGTGATGGCGCCGTTGAAATGACCGTGCACCGAGTCGCGGCGTAGCAGGCTGGCCCGTTTCATCAGGTCGTCTTCATCGCCCTTGCGAACTACTGCAGCCCGCAAGCGCAGTTTGTCACCGCCGCCGGCCTTTTCCACTAAAATTCTTGCCAGCAATCGGCCGATGCGTCCGAAACCATAAAGAACGACATCACGGGGTTCGCTAAGCAGCGAAGTTTGTCCGGTGTTGGCTTTTGCCAACTCCTGACGAACGAAGTCAGTTACATTGTGATCGGAGCCCTGCGCCTGAAAGCGAACAGTCAGTTTGGCGATATCGATACGGACCGGTGCCAGATCAAGGTTCTCCATGGCCTGCAGGACGGGGAAACTGTCGCGCACCGAAAGTTCATTTTCGAGAATTTGCCGGGCGAAGCGGTGGGCTTTGAGAATGTCCACCATGGACCCGTGTACCAGACTGCGACCGTAAACCGTGGTGACAATCCCGTGGTTCCGGTAAAGCCGACCGATGATCGGCAGCATCGCTTCAGCGATTTCTTCACGCTGTTTCCAGTCTGAAAAGTACTCTTCCTGTTTTTTCAGATTCATGCTTGTTTCCTTCCTGTGTTGCTATTTATTTTGATTATTTGCAATGCTCCTTCATCGTAGTTGAAGGTAGGGCGAGATGCAACCGGGGCGACGTAAATTCCGGGAGTTTGATCTGGACTTGTTGAAGGTGAATTGGTATTAAGAGATGTCTATAAAAGCGATCACTGAAACAACCATGAGGGAGGGTCTCTTCTGATGAGCGACGCAGTACATTATTCGGAACTCGGGCTGGTCAATACCCGTGACATGTTCGCCAAGGCGATGGCGGGTGGTTATGCTATTCCTGCTTACAATTTCAATAATCTCGAGCAACTCCAGGCAATTGTTATGGCCTGTGCAGAGAGCCGTTCGCCGGTAATTATCCAGGTCAGCAAAGGTGCGCGCGACTACGCCAATGCAACCATGCTGCGCTACATGGCAATGGGAGCCGTGAAGATGGCACAGGAGATGGGTGCCGACCTCCCCATCTGTCTGCATCTTGACCACGGCGATTCTTTCGAGATCTGCAAGTCTTGTGTTGATAATGGTTTTTCCTCGGTCATGATCGACGGTTCACATTTGCCCTACGATGAGAATGTTGCCCTGACCAAAAAGGTCGTTGAGTATGCTCATCAGTTTGACGTGACGGTTGAAGGCGAACTCGGCGTGCTGGCCGGTATCGAGGATGATGTCCAGGCCGAAGAGTCGACCTACACCAAGCCGGAAGAGGTCGAGGATTTCGTCAAGAAGACCGGTGTCGATTCCCTGGCGATTTCCATTGGCACCAGTCACGGTGCTTTCAAGTTCAAGGTGAAAGAAGGCGAGGAAGTGCCGCCGCTACGTTTCGATATCCTCGAAGAGGTCGAGAGACGCATCCCCGGTTTCCCCATCGTGCTGCATGGTGCTTCGAGTGTGGTGCAGGAGTATGTGGCCCTGATCAACCAGTACGGCGGCAAAATGGAAGGCGCTGTTGGGGTGCCTGAAGAACAGCTGCGTAAAGCGGCCAAGAGCGCCGTCTGTAAAATCAACATTGATTCCGACGGTCGTCTGGTAGTCACCGCCAAGGTGCGTGAATTTCTGGCTAATAACCCTGGTGAGTTCGACCCCCGTAAATATCTTGGGGCAGCGCGTAAAGAATTAGTCTCGTTGCTTAACCATAAGAATAAGGAAGTGCTGGGGAGTGCCGGGAAGGCTTAAGTGAGGAGGCGCGGGACGCGGGACGCGTAGCGCGAAAAACAAAAAAATAAGAGCCGCTCGGGTAATTGAGCGGCTCTTTGTTGTTAGCTGCTCGAAATGGAGGGGCTCTTACTTTTTATGCTTCATTCCTTTGCCAGGATCAGTTGCTTTGGGGAGAGGAATGAACGTGACTCCGAGCCTGACCTGTTCGCCGTTCCGTTCAACAATCAGCGTCGCTTGATCTCCACTAATGCGTTGTTTCACTTCGTAGATCAGATCAAAACTGTCCTCGATTGACACCTCATCCAGAGCGACAATGATATCCCCGTCCAGAACGCCTGCTTCATCTGCCGTCGAATTCGGCACAACGGCTTCGACGATCACCTTGCCATCCTCTTCCTTCATGCGGACGCCGAGTTTGACGCGTTCTCCGGGCAAACTCTCGTATTCCGTGTAGGCCAGGTAGTCGTAAGGAGGCATCGGGAAGCGTGGCAGATCGACATTCATCAGTTTGTCCTGCTTTTCTTCCGGGATGACCAATTCGCGGCTGCCGACCAGGATGTAGGATGTCGGCAGGCGGCGATAGACGCGTCTCGGGATGCCGAAGCCGAAGCGGATATGGTTGCCACCGGCCATCACTACCATGCGATGTTCAGGTCCCTTCTCTGTCAAGGTTCGAACAATGTTTTCTGCCATGGCTTCATCCCAAAGGGTCTGGCTGCGCAGAAAGGCGTCGAGCATCTTAGGTCCCTGGCTATGGTCGGCATAGATCGCTTCGGTCATGGCCTTTTGATAGCGGTCATTCAAATCCATCTCGGGGAGTTGCACTCGTGTCTCTTCGTCCAGTGCAGCAAGGTCGGTCATGCCGACATCTCGACGGAGTTTCTTCGTGATATTAAGGCCGATTACTGGAATTTGATGGTCGCGGGCAAAATAGAGAATATCGCGATAATATGCGAAGTCCTGAGTCCAGACACTGTACCAGTTGGATGTTTTTAAAAATTCTTTTTCTGAAAGTTTGCCGGCAACCCATTCGTTGAGTACACTCTGTTGCTCTTGATTGAGCATCTCCATACCGAGACTTACCTGACCAGGATGACGTTTCGTCATAGCCTCCAGAACCTGAAGTTCCAGACGATGCGCGGCGGGATTGTCGTGAGTCTCACCGACATAGATGATCCGTGCATATGTGATAGCTGAATTCATCTGGTCGGCGGTGACTTTGACGCCGGTGGGTAAATGGTAGATGTCGCCGACCGCTGGTTCCTCAGGTGGCGGGTAGGGGGCTTCCGGATTGCCGATCGGTTGTTGACTCATGGTGCAGGCCGTCATAAAAAAGAGTGAAAGGAGGAGAACAAGAGGGAGTTTCCAGTGAATTTGGAGTCGCATTTTTGTATCCATCAAGTTTGTAAAGTTGGTGCCAGGACTGTCTCTAGAAGAAACAATTAGACCATGTTCAAGACTTTACGTTCAAGAGAAATGTCCCGATTTTGTATCGTGCAGCACGTCGTTTTTTAAATTGACAAACAATGAGGTATGGTTATTGTTCGCATTTGAAGTAGTTTTCCTTCGAGGTGGACATTTTATCTGCCTATCCTGCATATCCCTTTAAATACAGGTTCTGGTCTTAAAGACATAATTAACAGGGATGAACAGGATAAACAGGATGGTTAAACCAAAAGCATATGGAGCCAGAGATGAGTAAAGTTTTGATCATCGGTGCCGGTGGTGTCAGTCGGGTTGTAGTACACAAGTGCGCCCAGCGCAGGGATGTTTTTTCCGCCATCACTCTGGCCTCGCGTACAAAGTCAAAATGTGACGCAATTGCCGCAGAGATTGCGAATATCGATATTAGAACAGCTCGGGTGGATGCAGATAATGTCCCTGAGCTAACGGCTCTGATCAGGCAAGAAGCCCCCAAACTGGTGATCAACGTAGCGCTTCCCTATCAGGATCTCACTATCATGGACGCCTGCCTGGAGGCCGGAGTCGATTACCTCGATACCGCCAACTACGAGCCGCTCGATACGGCTAGGTTCGAGTATCAATGGCAATGGGATTACCAGGAGCGTTTTCAGGAAAAAGGCCTGATGGCCCTGCTTGGTAGTGGTTTCGACCCGGGCATGACCAATGTTTATACAGCTTTGGCCGCCAAGGAATATCTTGATGAAGTCCATGAGATTGACATCATCGATGCCAACGCCGGCGACCACGGTCAACCTTTTGCCACCAATTTCAACCCGGAGATCAATATCCGTGAGGTGACGGCACCCTGCCGGCATTGGGAGGACGGTGACTGGG
>JAUWTX010000260.1 GCA_030614505.1 Desulfuromonadales bacterium | reverse complement strand
TCCACTCGCCTTTCTTCTCTTGCCAGCGGAAACCAAGAGTTCCCAGCGGCATACGCGGCTCCTGGCTGGTTTCATCCCAGACCAGAAATTTAAAGTCGCCATTTTCTTCTTTGCTGTAACGCTCCAGGTCACTGGCTTTTGCCATCCTGCCAGCAGAATAGACTCCGTCTTTTTCCTGAAGTTCAATCAAGAAGGGAGTATCGGTGTAGCGTTTCAGGTAATCCATGAAATAAGGCGTTTTGGCCTTGTGGTGGAATTCGCTGAGGATGACATGGTTGACCGCCATCCAGAAGGCACCGTCCTGGCCGGCATGAGTCGGCAGCCACCAGTCGGCGAATTTCGCAGTCAAGTTGAAATCGGGAGAAAGGACCGTCACCTTAGAGCCATTGTGACGGGCCTCGGTCAAAAAATGCGCATCCGGAGCCCGGGTCATACCGACATTGGAACCCATGACTGCGATATATTTACTATTGTACCAGTCGGCACTTTCGCTGACGTCGGTCTGTTCACCCCATACCTCCGGGGAGGCGTTTGGCAGGTCGCAATACCAGTCGTAAAAACTCAGGTTGGCGCCGCCCATCAACTGCATAAAACGCGAGCCGCCTGCAAAACTGAGCATTGACATGGCAGGAATCGGCGAGAAGCCAACCAGGCGGTCGGCCCCGTACTTCTTGATGGTATAAATCGACGAAGCAGCAATAATTTCTTCAACTTCGTCCCAACTGGAGCGTCGGAAGCCACCCTTGCCACGGGCCTGCTGATAACTCTTACGGCTCGCCTCATCTTCCATAATAGAGGCCCAGGCTTTTACCGGATCACCATGCTCGGCCTTGGCTTTGCGCCAGAGATCAGACAGCACCCCCCGCAGGTAGGGATACTTGATCCGCAACGGGCTGTACAGGTACCAGGAGAAAGAGATCCCTCGCTGGCAACCACGCGGCTCATAAGGAGGAATTCCGGCCTCAAGTTCCGGGTAATCAGTTGCCTGCAGTTCCCAACCGACGATGCCGTCCTTGACATGGACATTCCAGGAACAACTTCCGGTACAGTTAACACCGTGGGTGCTGCGCACCACCTTGTCGCACTGACTGCGGTTGCGGTAAAACTCTTCCCATTTACGGGACTTGGGGTCGATGATATCTTTTATCCAACTCATGCTATCTCTCCCTTCCCTCTACGGGCCCGCTCAACCAGGGGTTGCCTTACGCCCTGCAACCTCCGCCAACCGAGAGCCCCGATTACAATCAAAAATAAAGCGGTAACGACAACGACATGAAGTGCCATGCCTGAGCCAATGTCTGGAACAACCCCCGTTGAGACCGTACCGAGAAAAGCCACCAGATCAGCTTTTTCGGTATCAGTCAGGGGACGACTTTCATAAATCGCAACCATGCTCTCGAAAGAGAGATCTTCCAGAACATCAAGGACCCCCTCTTCGCCATAGTCCTCATAGATCGCAGTCAGGTCAGGTCCGTAACTGGCTCCTGCTGCACGACCCAGTTCACGCCTGGCAATCCCATGGCAGGCCAGGCAGGGAGCACCCCCTTCAGAAAAACTGACCATGCCGACATACAGAGCTTCACCGCGCAGAGGGTCCCCCTGTTGGGCCCAACTCGGCGTTGCAAGCAGAAGTAACCCTACTGCCAGCAACGAGAAATAATGCAATCCTTGTCTAGTCATCGGTCTACCTCACCTGGTTAGAAAGTGCCCAAATATTCAGTTGTTATGATCAAAAAATGAAAGATGCTGCGTTGGAGAGCTTTATAAAAGCCACTATCATTAGAATTGACACACCAGGAAAGTAAACAAAGCATATCTAATATTCCTGACAATTCCAGTCGCATCTATAAATAATACACTGTTTTATTTATAGAATTGACCTGCATCAAAAAGACTAAAGAATAATCCCCTTGAATTTATTAATTGACCGTTTATACTGACATCGCTATGCAAATTTCGCACAACGATTTCATTGATGACATAACCGGCGTTCTATTAGCGGGTGGCAAAAGCCGACGCATGGGATATGACAAGGCATATATCGAGGTGAACGGGCAGTCCTTGCTTTCGATATCTCTCCAATTGCTCTGTCACTATTTTGCAACGGTTCTGATTGCCGGCGACCAACCAGACCTGGCACGACCCGATATCCCTGTGATTGCAGACATCTACCCCGGCAGCGCCCTGGGTGGGCTTTACACAGGCTTGCGAGCCGCCGATACAGATTGGATTTTTGTCGCACCCTGCGACATGCCACACCCCGACCCCCGGATACTCGAACTGCTGGTCAAACATCGCAATAGTTTCGATGCCGTAGTGCCACGCACCCCGGAAGGCTACGAACCGGTTTTTGCCTCTACCACAAGAACTGCCTGCAGCAGATGGAAGAGATGCTGCAACAGGGTCAATATCGTATCTATGATTTCTATCAGCGCATCAATATCCACTATCTCGACTGGCAGCAGATGCCTGATGGATGGGAACGCAGTCTCTTAAATATCAATACACCTGAACAATTGAAACAGTTACGGAAGGAGCAGAGATGAAGCCACCTGTCGTCTCGATTGTCGCCAAAAGTGGTACCGGCAAAACCACCCTGCTGGAGAAACTGATCGCCGAGATGAAACGACGCGGCTACCGGGTCGCTGCCATCAAACATGATGCGCACAGCTTCAATATCGACCGCGAGGGTAAGGATTCGTGGCGATTGACCCAGGCCGGTGCCGACACCATGCTGATCACCTCGCCGGCAAAAGTTGCCATGATCAAGCAGAACCCGGTCGGTCATGAACCATCTCTTGACGAAACTGTCGCAACCTTTTGCGATGATGTTGACATCGTTTTGACCGAAGGCTTCAAAAAAAGCGCAATGCCGAAGATCGAAGTTCACCGCCACGAACGCAGCGAGAAATTACTCTGCCGCGACGAGGAGCATGACACAACCCTGATCGCCGTCGCCTCCGACAGCTCTCTGAAGATAGATGTGCCACTCTACGATATCAATGATGCCAAAGGACTCTGTGACCTGATCATGGAGCTTTACCTGCCATGAGTCAGATCCGGATTCGCAGCAAAATCTGGCTGGAAGTCGATGGCCAGCCCTTCCTCGGTGATGGCCGCTACCGGCTGTTGTCAGCCGTGCAGCGTAATGGTTCTATCAATGCTGCAGCCAAGGATCTCGGCATTTCCTATCGCAAAGCCTGGTCCCGGCTGCAGGCGATGGAAGAATCCTCTCCTTTCCCTCTGCTCGAAAGACGTGTCGGCGGCAAGAATGGTGGTGCCTCACAATTGACACCAGAGATCCTCGATCTGATGGAACGTTTCAAGACCCTGCGCATCCAGGTTAACGATGAGGCCGATCGCTGTTTTACAGCGTGTTTTCCAGAAGGGGCGAATCGATGTTGAGAATTCTGTCCCTGCTGACTGTTCTTTTAAGCCTGTCTGTTACGACTGCATTTTCAGGCCCTGTGAAGCCGGTCGTGGTCTTCGCAGGGTCTGCCTCGCAGCCACCGCTCGAAGAAGCAGCAAAATCATTTGAAAAAAAGTTCGGTATACCGATCACACTGCAC
>JAUWTX010000202.1 GCA_030614505.1 Desulfuromonadales bacterium | reverse complement strand
GGGACTGGCCCGCATTTCAAAACGAAAGCGGTGATCGAGAGCGCTGCGAGCGATAAACATCTGGTCGGGGGTTTGCTTGTGGCGAATCCCGCTGACAAGAGTCGGTCGATCAAGGGTGACCAGGTAACGGTCTGTGCGTGGTTCCGGGTAGATCATAAAAATGACTGGAGCGGGGCCATCAATATGCTGGCCACCTTCTCCGGGAGGATCATTGCGCACCCAACGACCTTCCTTCGACTGGTTGAGAACCAGCGCCCGCCAGTAGCGATCCTCCGGCGCAAGTTCCGGACCTTCAGCACGAAACGCAAGTTCCTTGATTCCTGAGATCTGCGCAAAACTCCCCGGCTCAACCGTCTCCGAAAGGCCGACCACACCATGGGCTGAAGGATTAAGAAAATTCCAGAGGGGGTGCCGGGTCCTTGGCAGGACAACAAAAAAGACCATCATCAGTAACAGGGAAACGGCAGGGAGGATAAGACCGACTTTGATCAACTTGGTCAGGTCCGGGCGTGTCATTGCCAGGTTTTTATCGGTCACATAGACAGTCAACAGAACCAGCCCAAGCGTGACGCCGAAAACCAGTAACACCAGGTAAACAACGAAACCGATCTCAAGATGGATCAGGGAAGACCCGGCCAGGATAAAGAGCGCCAGGACAAAAATCTGCAGATAATCTCGTCCCTCCTTAGGTGTCAATAACCGCACGATCAGCAGAACCACCATAGCGTGAACAACAGGTATGGCAACTTCTGCGCGGGTGATCTGTATGGCATAGAACGCCATGCCACACAGTGCGACCAAGGTGGCGAGCCAGGTGGGTAGCAGGTACTTCTCCCGGCGATCGCACCAGAGGCCAACCGGGACAGCAAGCAGCGCAATCGGCAGCAACGGGCGATCGAGGTAAGCCATTACCGGTGCCATGCTGAGCAGGGCAACGACACCGGAGAAGAGATCAAGCAGTCTTTTGATCCTGACCATAATGAGCCTGATCCTGACCATAATGAGCCAGGGCCTGTAACAGCAGAAGTTTGTGTTGCTGACCGACACCCGGAGGAAGTTCCAGGCTGCCGGCTTTCAAACCGACCGGCCAGCCATCGCGCAGCCAACGTGTTACCAGGTAACTGGCATGACGCAAACGTTGTTCGAGCCCTGAGCCTGGCACTTCTGCCAAATCGAGGACAACTGGTTTACGGGTCGTCGCCGCAAGCTCCTTGACCTTGAGACGGTCATGACGGGCCGTCAGTTTCCAGTGGATCGACTTGAGCGGCTCACCACCCCGGTAATCACTGATACGGTCAATATCCCCTTCGTAGCCTTTTTGCCAGCTCTGCTGAGCCCCTTGTCCGCCACCAGGATCACTCTGGCGCAGATCAGGACAGGGTTGCGGCGCCGGAAAAACCGTAACCTCCTGATCAATGATCAGGCCCTGCGAGCGGATGAAGAAATTAACCGGGAAGCGGGAACGGACTGCAACTGCAGGCAACTGACGACGACCACGCCCGAAAAGAGTGATTTCCAGACTTTTCTGTCGCCCCTGTTGTGGATCAACCAGCGGGAAAAAGATCGTACTGTCATCGACGATGATTTCCATGAGAAAGATCGGTAGCCTACGTCTCTGGTTGACGAGTTCAATGCCGAGCAGGGTCGGCAGACCATCGTAGATCTCATTAGGGGGAAGATAGCGTACGCCAACCTTGGATAGATTCCACTTGCCCAACACGCCGGAAACGGCCATAAAGCCAAGCAAAGCGGAAACCAGCAGGTAGAGGAGATTGTTGCCGGTATTCACTGCTGCGAAACCGAGCAACAGGGTGATGAAGATATAAATGAATCCGGCAATGGTTAGTTTCAGACCAAAGGTACCGGATTTTCGTCGAGTAGCGAAAGCAGTATCTCCTTACGATCGAGGGCTTCATTCTCCGGACGCAAGATCAGGCGATGGGCGCACACCGGCAGATAGAGTCCTTTGACATCTTCGGGGATGACATGGTCGCGACCGGCCAGAAAGGCATGGCTGCGCGCGGTTTCCGCCAGGCTGATGGCACCGCGGGTGGAAATGCCCGCCAGCAGCATCGGATGTTCGCGGGTGGCCGCCACCAGACGATAGATATACTCCGTAATTTTGTCAGAGAGCTGGACGTCATTGCGAATGGCCTGACGAGCCCGTAGCAATTCCTCTAAGGTCAACAGCGGCTTAATCTCCCGAATGCCCTCCCGAATACTACCTGTCTGGATGATTTTCTTCTCCATCGATTCCGGAGGGTAACCGATACCGGTGGTCACCAGGAACCGGTCGAGTTGGGATTCCGGGAGTGGATAGGTGCCAACCTGCTCAACCGGGTTCTGCGTGGCAATCACCATGAACGGGTCGGGCAATCGATAGGTCTTGCCTTCAATAGTGACCCGGTGTTCTTCCATCGCCTCGAGCAGAGCGCTCTGGGTTTTTGGCATGGCCCGGTTGATCTCGTCCGCAAGGACCAGGTTATTGAAAATCGGTCCTTCCAGGAATTTGAACTCGTTCTGGTTGCGATCGTAGATCGATAGACCGGTAATATCTGATGGTAGCAGATCGCTGGTGCACTGGATGCGTCCGAAAGACAAGCCCAGTGCGTGAGCCAGGGCCAGGGCCAGGGTTGTCTTGCCAAGACCGGGGATGTCCTCCAGGAGGATATGCCCTCCGGAGAGCAGTGACATCATAGCCAGCTTGATAGCTTTGACTTTGCCCTGCAGATAACGATCGGAAAGGATCTCGATCACATTCAGGATCGGGGTACGTGAATCATTCGACATAGCTGTCAAAAAGCTCCTTGGATCGATGAGAATCAGAATTTGTTATCTTTGCGAATATATTTAAACAGCTCCATCACCACCAGGAGCAATCCGGCCAAGCCAAGCAGACTCAGCCAGGCGTTCAGAGTCACCGGGGCAACCCCGAGCACCTGCTGCATGAAGGACCACTGCATGCTCAGGATATGTATACCCTGCGCAAGCAATACCCCGCCAATCAGCAAAGGGTTGCGTCTCAGAGGGACTCTGAAAACTGAAACCCGTTCGGAACGGCAATTGAAAGCGTGAACATTTTCCAACAAGACCATTAATAATAGCACAAAGTTACGTGCTTCAGGCACCCCAATACCCTGGGCCAGCAGCCAGGCCCAGGTCGAGAAGGCAAGGATCCCCATGGTCAGCCCGGAGATCAGTGTTTGCGACACCATCAGACGATTGAACAATCCCTCCCTCGGTGGTCGCGGTGGATGGGACATGACACCCGGTTCTCCTCCCTCAAAGGCGAGGGCCACATCCTGGATGCCATTGGTCACCAGGTTCAGCCACAATAGCTGCACCGCCCCCAGTGGGATCGGCAGCCCGCAAAGCAGGGACAAGGTGAAAAGCACTATTTCCGCACCACGGGTTGATATCAGTAGATAGACAACCTTGCGGATATTGTCGTAGGCAAATCGACCCTCCTCAATGCCAGCGACCAGTGAAGAGAAATTATCATCGGTGACGATAATCGAAGCTGTTTCCTTGGCAACATCGGTTCCGGTACCCATAGCGACGCCGATGTGGGCCTTACGTAACGCCGGCGCATCATTGACACCATCGCCGGTCACCGCAGTAAAATGACCCTGCTGGTTCAATGCGTCGACAATCATCAACTTCTGCAAAGGTGTCACCCGGGCAAACACACTGACACTGCTGAGACGCTCCTGCCATGCCGTTTCATCCTTGACAAGTGACTCTAATTCGCGGCCCGTGAGTATGTCCGATTCACTCCTTGCCAGATCAAGCTCCCTGGCGATACCGAGTGCCGTTGCCGGATGATCGCCGGTGATCATGATGACACGCACACCGGCCCGACGGCAGGTAACAATCGCTGCCTGCACTTCCGGACGCAGAGGATCAATAAAACCGACCAGGCCGAGCAAGGTCAATGGCGGCACCTGATCAGAATCTGCCCCGGGATTATTATCTGCCCCGGGATCATTATCTGAAAGGGCCTCCCCTGCGACTTCAGGCAATAGCCCTCTGGCCACCGCCAGCACACGGTATCCCTCACGCCCCAGGCGCAAAGTTTCACCTTCTACTTCAAGTGCGTCCAGGGGCATCGGACCATCGGGGCCGTCCATCCGGTCACAGAAATCGAGGACCTGTTCGACAGCCCCCTTGACGATACAGACAGCATGTTCGCCCCGGACGAAACGAGCAGCATAGCGCTGTTCCGACTCAAAAGGGATCTCGCCCAAGACAATGTGCCTGGCGGTTTCTGCCTCTGGATCGAGCCCAAGCTTATGAGCCAGAGCAAGCATAGCCACATCCATGGCATCGCCCTGATGCAGCCACTCGCCAAGCACAAATCGCAACGACGCTTCATTGCACAGGACACCTGCCAGGGCCAGTTCGCGTAATCTCTCTCTCTCTGCGTCACCTGGTATCGAGCCATCTCTGAACCTAACCTCTCCAGCCCCGGCATAGCCTTCACCACTGACATGGTAAGACGCGCCTTCCGGCAACCAGACTTGACGAACCGTTTGTCG
>JAUWTX010000291.1 GCA_030614505.1 Desulfuromonadales bacterium | reverse complement strand
TCATCGGTTCTAAAAATGACATTGCGGACAGACAAGGTATTCATAGTGATTTTTAGTCCGTTTTGCTCAGCTCCGTCGCCAACGATGGAACTTCTCCACCCACGCCAGTAATTTCTCCGGCGCGTGGGCTTTCTTCCATTCGCCGGCCGCTGCCTTGTTCGCTTCAGACATGGTCGGGTAGGTGTGAATGGTGCCGAGAATTTTGTTGAGGCCGAGTCCGTGCTTCATCGCCAAGACGTATTCGGCGAGCAGGTCTCCAGCATGGCTGCCGACGATGGTGACGCCGAGTAGTTTGTCGCTGCCCGGCTTGGTGAGTACCTTCACCCAGCCGTGATCTTCTGAATCGGCGATAGCACGATCGAGATCATCGAGGCCGTAGCGCGTGACCTCGTAAGGGGTCTCCTGGGCCTTGGCTTCGTCTTCAGAGAGGCCCACACGGGCGACTTCTGGATCGGTGAAGGTCGCCCAGGGGATAACACTGTAGTCGACTTTAAACGATTTAAATCCGCCAAAGAGGGCATTGACGGCGGCATACCAGGCCATGTGCGCGGCGGTGTGGGTGAACTGGTAAGGTCCTGCCACATCACCGACGGCAAAGATGTTGGGAAAGTTGGTGCGCAGTAGCGGGTCGACGGCTACGGTGCCGCGTTCGGCAATCTCAACACCAAGTTCTTCAAGGCCGAAGCCGGTTACGTTGGCGTGACGACCAACGGCGATGAGGATATGGTCGAAAGGAATCCTGACCGTTTCGCCATCAGCGTCGCAGAGCAGAACATTCTGTTTGTCTTCCTGGACCACCTCTCTGGCTGTGTGACCAGTCAGGACGCTAATCCCTTCCGTTTCAAACTGCTTCTGCACATAAGCTGAGACCTCCGGGTCTTCGCGGCCCATGATGCGCGGGGCCATCTCGACCTGGGTGACTTCGGCGCCGAGCCGGGCCATGGCCTGGGTCATCTCCGAGCCGATAGGTCCGCCGCCCAGCACAACCAGACGGCCGGGGTTCTCACGCAGCTGCCAGAGGTTGTCCGAAGTCAGATAGTCAACTTGATCGAGGCCCTTGATCGGTGGCACTAAAGGTCTGGCACCAGTGGCGATGATGATGTTGCGCGTCGTCAGCGTCTGACCATTGACTTCGACTGTCCATGGCGAGGTGATAGTGGCAGCGCCGGTATAGCATTCAACGCCAAGCTCTGTGTAGCGTTCAACGGAATCGTGCGGTTCGACTTTTTCGATTACTCTTTGCACCCGTTCCATAACCTCGGCAAAATCATAATCGACTTCTCCCGATTTAAAGCCAAACTCTTCAGCACGCCGAGCATAGGAGGCCATTTTAGCAGAGCGAATCAGCGCTTTACTCGGTACGCAGCCGGTGTTAAGGCAATCTCCGCCCATTTTGTCCTTTTCGATCAAGGCCACCTTGGCTTTGACGGCTGCTGCAATATAGGCGGAAACCAACCCACCGGAGCCGGCACCGATTGCCACGAGGTTGTAATCAAACTTATTCGGCTTGTCCCAGCCTGCGAAGGCCTTGCGACGTTTAAGGACATCGATGATGCGTTTGGCTATCAGCGGGAAAATGCCGAGCAACACAAAGGAGATGAGTATGCCGGGGGAAAGAATCCCCGCGGCACTCTCGATCTGACCAAGTTGAGTGCCGGCATTGACGTAGACTGCGGTGCCGGGAAGCATGCCGAGCTGGCTTACCCAGTAGTAGGCAGCGGCACGCATTGGTGTCAGCCCCATGACCAGGTTGATGATGAAGAAAGGGAAGAGCGGGACCAGGCGCAAGGTGAAGAGGTAGAAAGAGCCTTCTCTTTCAACTCCTTCATTGATGGCCTTGAGTTTGTCGCCAAACTTGCCCTGAACCCAGTCTCGCAGTAGAAATCGCGAGGCGAGAAACGCCAAGGTGGCGCCGATGGTGCTGGCAAAGGAGACTGTAATCAGGGCTGTCCAGAAGCCAAGCAGGGCGCCTCCGGCCAGGGTCATGACAGCAGCGCCGGGTAAAGAGAGTGCAGTGACCACCACGTAGAGTATAAAGTAGATGGCAATGGTCAGCATGCGGTTGTCTGCGTAGTAATCTGCGAATGACGCCTGATGTGCCTTGAATTCAGTCAGGGTCAGGTAGTTGTGCAAGTCAAACCAGAAAAAAGCACCGATTGACGTGGCGACAAGCAACAGCAGAATAATTTTTCGGTAACGGGTGTTCACAGCTCATCTCATTTCTGCAGCAGGGAGGCAACCGCCTCCCTGCTGGTGTGAAAGGGTTATTTTACAGGTCCGGTGAAGACCCAGTCGTTGCCGATGGCAGCAGTGTGACAGCCGATACACCCTGCAACCTTGCCTTCTTTTGCAATCGAGCCGTCACCTTTATATTTTGCCCAGAACCAGTCACCGGCATCTGGGTCATACCCCTTGACGCGATACATTACCGTAACTGCTCCCAGGGTTTTGTCAGGCATGTAGTTCTCTTTGACGATAATTGCACCGTCAGCAAGGACGCCGACCCTGTTGTTGATCCCTTTGAGTGCTAGATCATTGACGTAGGTAGTGAGCAGTGCGCCATGTGGATGCTGCCCTTT
>JAUWTX010000132.1 GCA_030614505.1 Desulfuromonadales bacterium | reverse complement strand
TATGCCATGGCCGGTGGGGCCGCACAAGAAGGCGGGGGGTCCGGAATGGAAGGGATCGTCATGCTGGTTATCATGTTTGCGATCTTCTATTTCTTGCTGATTCGTCCGCAGCAAAAGCGTGCCAAGCAGCACAAGGAACTGGAGCAAAGCCTGAAAGCGGGAGATGAGGTGGTGACGGCCGGCGGAATTCATGGCAAGGTCACGGCGGTTCAGGAGACTTTAGTCACCCTGGAAATTGCCAGCAATGTTCGTGTTAAGGTTAACCGCAGTTCAATTGTCGGTACCAAGACCGACAAGTTAGAAGAGTAGCAACGTAAGAAGGCCATCGTCTCAAAGAGTTCAAAGGCCTCCTGAGAAATGAACAGAACGATCCGCCGATAGTGGGTCGATTGAAAGGAGATGCAACAGAATGTCCAATAGTCTCAAGATTCGGACCGGCCTGGTGTTGGGCTGCATAGTGCTTGCTCTGGTCTCGCTTGGACCGACACTCTTCGGTGACGACCTGCCAGACTGGTGGGGCGAGGCCTTTGACCCGATCCACCTCGGCCTGGACCTGCAGGGTGGTATGCACCTGGTCCTTGGCGTTGAAGTTGATAAAGCGGTAGAGAGCCGCCTTGATACGATTGTCGACCAGACCGAAATTCTGCTGCGCGAAAAGGATGTTATTTTCAAGCGGGTGGATCGTTCTTCCGGTGAACGTATTGTTATCACAGTCTATGACGATGAGGCCGCTGAGCAAGTTGATGCCATGATGGCAGAGGACTTTCCCAGTCTTGAAGCCATGACGCTGACAGCAGAAGGTGGCTATATCCAGAAGAATTACCGCCTTAGCGATAGTGAAATCGAGGCCGTGCGTGAATATGCTGTGCGCCAGGCCCTTGAAACTCTTCGCAATCGTGTTGACCAGTTCGGTGTCAGTGAACCGACCCTGCAGCGTCAGGCTAACAATCGCATCCTGATTCAGTTGCCTGGTATCAAGGATCCTCAACGTGCCATTGCCCTGCTCGGCAAAACGGCGCGCCTGGAGTTCAAGATGGTCATGGAGGATGTCAACCCGCAGGATGCCGTCGCCGGCAATCTTCCTCCGGGTGGTCAATTACTCTATGAACGTCGGGTTGATCCGCGCTCCGGGGCGGTCTCCGAGAACCCCCTCGTTGTAGAAGACAAAACCAGCCTGACATGTGACCTGCTTTCCGATGCGCAGGTGCGTATTGATAATCGGTTTAACGATGCTTATGTCGCCATTGATTTCAATTCGGTCGGTGCCAAGCGCTTTGACCAGATCACTGCGGCTAATGTTGGCAGACGTATGGCGATTGTTCTTGACGACACGGTCTATTCGGCCCCGGTTATTCGTGAACGTATTTCCGGTGGTAGCGCCCAGATCAGCGGGAGCTTTACCGAGCAGGAGGCGACCGACCTGGCAATTATTTTGCGTGCTGGTTCTCTGCCTGCACCGGTCGTAATTCTCGAGAATCGTACAGTGGGACCGTCTTTGGGCCAGGATTCGATCAACCAGGGGATTCTCTCTGTACTGATCGGTGGTCTGCTGGTCGTTGTGGCTATGTTGATCTACTACAAGTTGTCAGGCCTGGTGGCCAACTTTGTGCTGGTCCTGAACCTGGTCTTTATTATGGCCATGTTGTCGATTTTCGGTGCAACCCTAACGCTTCCCGGGATTGCCGGAATCGTTCTGACCGTCGGTATGGCTGTTGATGCCAATGTCCTTATCTTTGAGCGTATTCGTGAAGAAACGCGTTTGGGACGAACGGCCCGTGCCGCACTGGAGGCCGGCTTCGAGAAGGCGAAGCTGACGATTATCGATGCTAATATCACGACACTGATTGCAGCACTGGTGCTATTCCAGTTCGGCACCGGCCCAGTCAAGGGCTTTGCCGTTACGCTGTCGGTGGGCATTATTTCTTCACTTTTTACTGCAATTATTGTTTCGCGGCTGATTTTCGATCTTTACCTGTCGCGTAGCAAAGCAGATCGTTTGAGTATTTAGAGTATCTAGGAGTCTTTAATGCAGATTATCAAGCATGATATTAATATTGATTTTATCGGCAAGCGCAAGCTGGCAGTGGTTATCTCGGGCTTTCTCATCCTGGTTGGCCTGGTGTCGCTGGTCGTCAACGGTGGCCCGAATTACGGTATCGACTTCGTCGGCGGTACGCTGGTACAGGTCAAGTTTACCGAGGATACAGATGCCGCCAAAATCAAGGACAGTCTTGCCTCTTTGGATCTCGGTTCGGTGGTTGTCCAACGCTTCGGTGACGACCCCAACGAATTTTTGATCCGGGTCCAGGAAACCGGTAAAGACAAGAATCTTTCCGGACGGATTGCCGGCAATCTGAACATGGCCTACGGCGAGGGTATGGTTGATATTCGCCGGATGGAAATGGTTGGTCCGCAGGTTGGCAAAGATCTGCGTCAGAAAGGACTCCTCTCGCTCTTCTACGCCATGATCGGCATACTGATCTACATCTCCTGGCGATTTGAACTACGCTTTGCTGTCGGTGCGATTATTGCCCTGATGCATGATGTTCTGATCACTCTCGGCGCTTTTTCCATCACCGGGCGGGAAATTGATTTGCCAATTATCGCTGCTTTCCTGGCTATCATCGGCTACTCGCTGAATGACACGATCATTGTCTACGACCGGATTCGTGAAAATTACGGCAAGCACCAGAAAAAGGGCTTTAGTTTGGTCTTTAATCGTTCCATCAATGAAACTCTGTCACGAACCATCTTTACCTCTGGCACGACTTTGCTGGTTGTTCTGGCCCTCTTTATTTTCGGTGGAGGTGTCATCCATAACTTTGCTTTCGCTATGCTTGTTGGAATCCTGATTGGTACCTACTCCTCGATTTTTGTTGCCAGTCCGCTATTGATATTCTGGGATAATTATCGTTCCGGTGGACAGAAGCAGGTGACTGCAGAAGGAAACGCCCAATGAAAAAAGAGACTCTGCTGATCGTTGTTGTGACCCTGGTCGCTGGTTTCGTTCTCGGTTTGATTGTGGGTCAGAAAAATGCTGAGAAGGGCGCGCCGGTAACAACCGGATCTCCTGTCGGACCGGCACCAACGGTGAACCTGCAGCAGAAACTAGCTGAGCTGAAAAATATCGTCGCGGCTGACCCCACTAATTTTCAGGCCTGGGCAACCCTGGGTAATGAGTATTTTGACAGCAACCAGTTTATGGATGCGATTGAAGCCTATGACAGAGCGCTCAAGATTCAGCCGAACTCACCTGATATCCTCACAGACCAGGGGGTGATGTTCAAACGCCTGGGGTGGTTTGACCGGGCCATTAAAAACTTTGAAGAAGCCAATAAAATTGATCCGAACCACGCCACGAGTATTTATAATCTTGGCATTGTCTATCGATACGACTTACAGGATTTCCCCAAAGCCAAGGAAGCGTGGACGCGTTTTCTGGAAATCAGTCCGACAGGTCCTGGTTCAGATCGGGTTCGCCAGGATCTGGAGTTTTTAAGGAACCATCCGCCAGTACAGAAATAGCAACAATATCTATGATCGGACCGGAGCTTGCCTCCGGTCCGATTTCTTTTGTACAATATTCTCTATGCTTCGGTCTTATCCCATGTTCTCGCGTTATATGATCTTTGGTGTTTTTTGTTTGCTGCTTGCCGGGTGTCCTGCCAGTCTGAAGCCCCTTACTGGTAGCGACCAACTGGTGCGCGGGGTTCTGCATGGTGACTTAGTCTGGCAGGGTGATGTTTTTGTTGCCGGTGATGTAATTTTGGCAGACGACGTCAAGCTGACCATCCTGCCAGGAACCAGAGTGCGTTTTATGCCTCCTGATGCCGGGCCAGGTGGATTGGTTGAGCATCCTCATTTTCCTGGTAGTGAACTGATTGTCCAAGGTCAGGTGTATGCTGTCGGAACGCCTTCTGAGCCGATCATATTTGAGGCGTCAGACCCTGCTGCTCCGGCCGGGTTCTGGGGGGCTGTTAACATGGAGGGAAGCAAAGAAGCTGTCTTTGAGTACTGCATCTTTCGCCAGGCGGACAGTGCTGTGCACAGTCGTGATTCCCAGGTATACATAGAACAGTCGCTTTTTGAAGACAATCTGGTTGGTATCCGTTTTCATTCTTCAGAAATTCTTGTCGAGCATAACCTGTTGCGCAACAATCACACTGGCATTCGTTTTCATTTCGGATCACCGGTCATTTGCGAAAATGAATTTCGCGACAATAACGTCAATCTCTTCATTACCTCTCATCCCCGTGATTATCATATAGAAAACAATTCTTTCGGAGTGCCTGCAGAGTATCATGTGGCTTTCGGTGAAGAAGTCCCGGAGGATGTCCGTATGCCCCGCAATTTCTGGGTGTACTCTGGTACGGGTTCTCGTGATGATTTTTTCTACGATGGTCGGCGCAGCCCCTATCTTGGTCAGGTACTTATTGACCCGCCGCGTACTGCACCTTCCACCCAGGCAGGTTTATCTTGGAACCCGTAATCGAGCGCCTCTGGGTGCCGCGCAATGAGTCTCCAGATTTCTCCACAATAGAAGAATTTCAGGAACAGTTGCGCTTATCGTCTTTAGTCGCACGCTTGTTAATCGGTCGCGAATATTCCCTTGAGTCAGCCCGGGAGTTTCTGACCGCACGTCTCGCTGACCTTCCTGATCCTTTTCTCCTCCCGGATATGGGCCTTGCTGTTACACGTCTTCAGACTGCTATTGAAAATGGCGAAAAGATTGCCGTTCATGGTGACTATGATGTAGATGGCATCACGGGCACGGTTTTACTCTTTGCCGGGCTGAGTGCCCTGGGTGCTCATGAGCTCGCATATCACATCCCTTTGCGTTTGCGCGACGGTTATGGCCTTTCGGCAGAGGCTTTGAAGGAAGCCGCCGGGGTAGGGACACAGGTCGTTGTTTCCGTTGACTGTGGTGTTTCTGCTCATGCCGAGGCTGAGCTGGCGAAGGAACATGGTATTGATCTGATCATAACTGATCACCACCAGCCGCCACCCATACTTCCAGATGCGTTGGCAGTGATTAATCCGCAGCGACAGGATTCAAATTTCCCTTTTCAAAATCTCGCTGGAGTTGGCGTGGCATTTTTCCTGCTGGTTGCTTTGCGTAAACATTTACGTGATGCCGGCTGGTTTGCCAATCGACCGGAGCCTGATTTGCGCCAGTATCTTGATTTGGTAGCACTGGGAACAATTGCTGACCTTGTCCCCTTGCAAGGGATCAATCGCACCCTGACAAGACACGGTCTGGCGTTTCTGGAAGCTGGTCATCGTGTCGGTGTGCGGGCACTCAAACAGGTGGCTGGAGTCAAAGAGGTTAATTGCAGTTCGGTCGGTTTCCAGCTTGCACCTCGTCTCAACGCCGCCGGGCGTATGGAAGATGCTGGTCTCGGAGTTGAGCTGCTCCTGGAGCAGGATATGGTTCGTGCCTTAAATGCGGCACGTTACCTGGACCAATGCAATCGTGAACGTCGGGTACTGGAAAAACAGACACTGCAGCAAGCAGAAGCGGCTGTTTCAGCGATTTCGGCAGATCATACGCACTCAATTGTTCTTGCTGGTGAGGGTTGGCACCCTGGCGTGATCGGTATCGTCGCCAGCCGATTGGTCGACCGTTATTATCGGCCGACAGTGTTGATATCATTGGATGGCGACAGCGGCAAAGGGTCGGCACGTTCGATTCGTGGTTATCACCTCTACCATGGGCTTCAGGCTTGTGCTGACCATCTTGCAGTCTTTGGCGGTCACGAAATGGCGGCCGGGATGAGTCTCAATAAAGATCAACTGGCTGATTTTGCAGAGGCCCTGGAAGCACATGCCAGGACAAAACTCTCTGTTGATGATCTGCTACCGAAACTTCGTCACGACGGTACATTACTGCTGGAAGAAATTGATCTCGAAACTCTTCGTCAACTGGATGGGTTGGCTCCTTTCGGGATGGGGAACCCCGAACCCTTGCTGGTCATTGAATCGGTTCGTGCCATGCAAGTGCAGGTTGTCGGCGAAAGCCATTTGCGTTTTACAGCCTGCCAGGGGGCTTGTAGTCACCCTGCAATTGCCTTCGGCATGCTCGAACGTCGTGAAGAGTTTCAGGGAGAAATTGACCTGCTGGTGGCACCGCAGATCAATCGTTTTCGTGGTCGTGAGACAGTGCAACTCAGGGTTAAGGATGTCAGGCCGAGTTTAGAGGCGCGTAGCGGGTAGCGCGTGGCGGGAAAAGACAAATTAGCATCCAAAGGCTTTAGCTTTTTTCTCGCTACCCGCTACCCGCTACGCGTTCCTTTAAGATAAACAAACCAGTAAGCAAAACCAACGAAAACCGCACCGCCAATAATGTTGCCGAGGGTGACCGGAATCAGGTT
>JAUWTX010000009.1 GCA_030614505.1 Desulfuromonadales bacterium | reverse complement strand
TAATACCGCGACGAGGGACCACAATAACTTCAAAACCATCGGGAGCATCACCCTGCCACTTAAAAGTATACACGCGGATAGTATGGCCGCGCTGCTGGCATTCCAGAGCGATGCGCAACATATCCCGCTGCAAACCGCCAAAAGGGAAATACTTATAGAGCGCAAATGCCAACAGCATCAGAGTTCTTCCACCCTTTCGGTCTTCAACAAATTCTGCAAGGCAGCATAAACCAACTGCGGCTTCAGTGGTAAGAATACAACAGGGTCAATATCCGCTGCATCTACAGGTTCACACTCACTCGCAGTCAGATGCTTTTGATTCACACCATAGGCACCAATGAGTGATGGTTTAGTAGCGCCGTAAAGCGACACAGTAGGCACTCCCAGTGCTGCACTCATATGCCCCAGACCAGTATCAACGGCAACCACTGCTTTTGCGTTAACCAATTCACCAGCAACACCTTTCAAATTCAATTTAGGCAACACACGAATATCGCTATTCCCATCCGCCAAACGCTCAGCGCGTTCCTGTTCGTATGACGTTCCCCAGGGCAAGCGCACTTGATAACCTGCATTGACAAGCAATTCAGCCAATTTACGCCAGTAGGACTCTGGATAGTGCTTGTCGTGTCGCGTGGTGCCGTGCAAGAAAACTACGTAGGGCTTTTCTTCGCTGGTGCGAATAAAAGTTTCACGTTTCAGACCGTAATCACCAACAGTTTCCGGCGCTTCATAATGCAAGGCTTTAGCAAACAATTGTCGAATACGCTCTACAGCATGCATATCGCGATCGACATAGAACTTATCGCTGTAAAACCAAGCGGCCACTTTTTCACGCACGCATTTTTTATCATAACCAGCAACAGGGGCCTCAACCTGATGTGTGACCCAGGCACTTTTTAACAAACCCTGCGCATCAATCACCAGGTCGTAGTGATGTTGACACAACTGTTTTTTAAAGTGCTTGATCTGTTTTTCTTTCCAGGTCTGCCACAGCTGCTTGCGCCAGTTGCGTATGGCAATGGGGATCACACTATCCACCGCAGGATGCCAGGAAGGAATTTCCTGAAAACCCTCTTCTACCACCCAGTCGAAGACAATCTCGGGAATGGCGCGTTTAGCATCGGTTAAGGCTGGCAGGGTATGAATCACATCACCCATGGATGAGGTTTTTACGATAAGTACGCGCATCAGCACCCTTACCTACTTTGACTTCGTACCACTGGAACAGAACATTATGCCCTTTTCCATGAGTCAGTAACGAGCATCAGCATACTCAACCCAGCCGCCGGCTTCTACCAGGGCTTTGTCAAAAGGACTGATCTCAAAGCTGAACGACTCCTCTCGCCCATTGGCACTGGCAATCACCTGCTGCTCCTGCAGTTTCACCTGTACATCCAGGTCACCGGTTGTCTCTTTTCCCAGAGCTATCAGGGTGTTGATATCTGCCTTGGAAAGTTCAATCGCCAACATACCGCAGTTGAACATGTTCTGTCGGAAAATTCGCGCGTAACTCTCAGCGATAACAGTGTAAATCTCGTTGACTTCGAACACCCACGGCGCATGTTCCCGGGAAGACCCACAGCCAAAATTCTCTCGGCTGACAACCACACGGGCGTTTTTCAACGTCTTCCCATTGGGATCGAAGCCTTCGAGCTTGAGATCTTCCAGACAGTAAGGTTTGAGAGCTTCCTTAGTGACTTCGGTAAGATACTTGGCCGGGATTATTTCGTCGGTATTGATATCAGAACGGTCGAGGATAATTGCCGGACCGCCAAATGTTTTTTTCATGTCAAGCCTCTCCTTTAGAACATGGCACCAGGCCCCGAAGACAGGAAGAAAACTTCTTTACGTCTACGGCCCTGATCCCTTCTGGTGCCTAAGTGGCAATAATCGGTTAGAGTGCCCTGGCGTCAGTAATGACCCCGGTGATCGCTGTAGCCGCAGCCGTTGACGGGCTCATAAGGTGAACCATGCCACCCTTACCCATCCGGCCATTGAAGTTTCGATTGCTGGTCGAGGCACAAGCTTCGCCTTCAGCCAATACACCATTGCTCATACCGAGACAGGCACCACAGGTCGGATTGGTGACACAAAATCCAGCATCCATAAATATCTGGATGAGGCCTTCGGACAAGGCTTCCTGAAATATTTTCGGCGTCGCCGGTGAAACGATGCCACGCAAAGAAACAGCGATTTTGCGGCCTTTCAATACTTCAGCAGCCTGGCGCAGGTCCTCGATTCGACCATTGGTGCAGGTGCCGATATAGACCTGGTCAATCTTTGTTCCGACCATCTCATCGATCGGCTTGACACAATCCGGCTTGTAACCATAAGTCACATGGGGGACCAGTTCTGACACGTCAAAGTCGAGAATCTTATCGTAATCCGCATCGCTATCGGCACACCATCGACTGTACTCCTCCAGAGCCGCCTGCTTGCTGACGAACTCGCTCTCGATGAACGGCCAGAGGTAATCAACGGTAACCATGTCGGGCTGGCAGATGCCGCTGGTACCACCAGCTTCAATGGCCATGTTGCAAAGCGTCATACGGGCATCCATGCTCATGGACTCCACAACCGGACCGTGGAATTCGATGACTCGATCAGTGGCTCCGTTGACACCAAGCTGACCGATCACATACAGAATGACATCCTTGGCATAGACCCCCTTGGCAAGGGAACCAGTCAGGTTGATCCGGATCGACTTAGGCTCGCGGAAGGCACAAACACCTTTGAGGATACCAACCTCCAGATCGGTAGTGCCGACACCAGCTGCAAAGGCACCAAAAGCGCCATGCGTACAGGTGTGAGAATCACCCATAATGGCTGTGAAGCCGGGACGGATGTAGCCTTTCTCCGGGAACAGGGCATGACAGACACCATTATGGCCGATGTCAAAGAAATCCTTAATTTCATGTCGTCTGGCCCAATCACGCAACATCTTGGCCTGCAGGGCGGTCTTACTGTCCTTGGATGGGGTTACATGATCAATAACAGCCTTGATCTTGGTGTTGTCGTACACACGGTCCTTGCCTCGCGACTCAAGGTCAGCAATAGCAACCGGTGTGGTGATTTCATGACAAAGAACCCGATCCAGATCAAGGACTTTGGTCCCGGGGAATGGCTCATCGCGAAGATGTGCAGCAAAAATCTTTTCAGCTGTAGTCTGTCCCATAATCACTCCTCAAAAATGTCAATAAAGGATATTAACGAAAAAATCGCCGGCAGGGAAGCCCTGCCGGCGACATTTAACCGGATTAGATCTGTATTTTAGTACGCTGGGAGAAATCCAGCGCCTTATTGATTGCATTGATATAAGCCTTGGCACTGGAGACGATGATGTCTGAGTGAGCACCCTGCCCCAAGACCTCATGCCCCTCATGCTCAAGCCGCACGGTACATTCACCAAGCGCATCGGTACCACCGGTAATTGAGCCGACGGAAAAATTGATCAGGCGCGGTTGCATTCTGGTCAATTTCTTGATTGCCTTGAAAGTCGCATCGACCGGACCATCACCTATAACGGCAACTTTCTTGAGTTTGCCTCTGACTTCGAGTTCAATTGTTGCGGTTGGCGCAGCAAAGGATCCTGAGGAGACATTCATCTGGATGAGTTTGACGACCTCCGGGACACGGATGATTTCATCGGCGACAATAGCATCAAGATCTTCATCAAAGATCTCCTTCTTTTTATCCGCCAATGACTTGAAGCGCACGAAGGCTTTTTGGATATCTTCTTTGGGGAGGTCATAGCCAAGCTCTTCGAGACGAGCGACAAAAGCATGGCGACCCGAATGCTTGCCAAGCACCAACTTGTTGGCGTTGAGTCCAATCGACTCGGGGGTCATGATCTCGTAAGTCTCCTTGTCCATCAGCACACCGTGCTGATGGATACCGGCTTCATGGGCAAAAGCATTGGCGCCGACGATTGCCTTGTTCGGCTGCACAACAATGCCGGTAATGGTCGAGAGCAGCCGACTGGCAGCGTAAATGTGCTCCGTGTTGATATTGTTTTCATAAGGCATGATATCGTGCCGGGTTCGCAGTGCCATGACGATCTCTTCGAGAGAGCAGTTGCCGGCACGCTCGCCAATGCCATTGATGGTGCATTCGACCTGACCTGCGCCAGCCTGAATGGCCGCCAGGGAATTGGCGACCGCCAAACCGAGGTCGTTATGGCAATGGACAGACAGAACGGCCTTGTCGATATTCGGGACATTATCCTTCAAGTATTTGATAATATTATGATACTCAAAAGGTATAGTATAACCAACCGTATCCGGGATATTGATTGTCGTCGCTCCGGCATCAATAGTCGCCTCAACTATTTCGGCGAGAAAATCCAGGCGTGTACGAACGGCGTCTTCACAAGAGAATTCCACATTTGAAGTGTAGTTCACCGCATGCTTGACCGCTTTGACCGCCGCTTCCAGAACCTTGGCCGGAGACATCTGCAGTTTCCGCTCCATGTGAATATCCGAAGTGGCAATAAACGTGTGAATACGGCCACGCTCCTCCGCGTACTTCAGCGCATCCCAGGCACGATCAATGTCCATGATACTTGCCCGGCAGAGGCCGGCTATCTCAGGACCCTTAATCGTCTTGGCAATCTTCTTGACTGCCTCGAAATCACCGTCTGAAGCAATCGGGAAGCCCGCTTCAATAACATCGACGTTGAGTTTCTCCAGTTGGCTGGCAATACGCAATTTCTCTTCGATGTTCATACTGGCGCCAGGAGATTGCTCGCCGTCGCGTAATGTCGTATCAAAAATCTTAATTGTTTTCTTCTTGCTCATGATGTTCTCCTCCAGCAGCCTGTCGGCCTTTAGGTTCAATCTCTTAAGGGGGTCGGTTCCTCAATCCCCTGCTCAATTTGTCTCGTACAGTGTAATGACAAGTTTAGCTCACTCAGGTCAGATTCCACAGAACCACCCCCTTTCAAAGGATTCAGGCTCACGCCTGTGGTATTACGGTGCAAGCAATAAAAAAGCTCCCACCCCGGTCAGGGGCGAGAGCTAAGCTTCGCGGTACCACCCTGTTTGGTCTCGTCTAAACGAAACCCTTCATTGTCCATTTACGCAGGCTCACGGCAGAAATTACTCAGGCGCTTGTTGTTATACAACTAAAGCCCTTTGACATCCGCAGCTCCAAGGTCAGTTCAGGTCTTGTCTGTACCGGTTCGCAGCACCACCGGCTCTCTGCAACAGCATCAGACCTTACTTTTCCTCTTCAACGCTTTTTGAAATCCTATATCAATAAAGCAGAAAACCTGTGTCATTGTCAAGAGGTCTGATTATTTTCTACATCCGTCTCGGAAGATTCATTATTGTCTGATGTTTTCTCCTCCGGCGGCTTGCGCTTGAAATATTTCAAAAGGGTTCCAACCGGTCCAGAGGCTATGTAAACAGATGCCATGCTGAAAAGCATGATCTCAGGCTCGGCCACCACCACAATAATAAAAATGATCGCCAGGACCAGGAAACTGAACGGCTGACGCTTGACCAGTTCCGGATCTTTGAACGAGTGATAGCTGTGATTGCTGACCATCAAGTAGGCTAACACATAGATCAACAGGAGCACTGAGATCTTCTTTATCTCTCCGGAGCCACCAAGCTGGTAAAAAATTAAAACACAGGAGGCAACCATCCCAGCGGCGGCCGGGATGGGCAGACCGACAAAACGTCTTGATTCAACAGTGTCGACCTGCACATTGAAACGCGCCAGACGCAAAGCACCGCAAACCACATACAAAAAGGCCGCCAGCCATCCAAACTTGCCGAAGGACTGTAGAGCCCAGGAATACATCAGCAACCCTGGTGCAACGCCAAAAGAGACAAGATCAACAAGAGAATCGTATTCTACCCCAAAACGGCTGGTCGTTCCGGTCAGACGGGCGACCTTACCGTCCAGAGCATCAAAAACCGCAGAAATCAGGATAAACCAGGCCGCCAGGTTATAGTCACCGTTCATGGTGGCAACAATCCCGTAGAAACCGGCAAAGAGACCTCCGGTTGTTACCAGATTCGGCAGCAGGTAAACACCACGCTTCAGGCTTTCACGCCGATCGTATGGACCACGCTTTCGACTCATTGCAGATATCCCAATACGGTTTCTCCTGCCACTGTCTTGTCACCAAGTTTGGCCGAAACCTCAACGTTCTCTGGAAGATACAGATCGACCCGGGAACCGAAGCGGATCAGACCATAACGTCGTCCTCGCTCAAGCGAGTCACCAATCTCCGGGTAAGAGACAATCCGACGCGCAACCAATCCGGCAATCTGCACACAGAGAAGTTTTACGCCAGAGTCTGTTTCAAGCAACATCCCGGATTGTTCATTTTCAAAACTGGCCTTATCCAGAGAAGCGTTGAGAAATCGTCCCTTATTATAAAACTGATCGATCACCTTGCTGTTTACCGGTACCCGATTGACATGGACGTTAAAGACATTCATGAAGATGCTGATTTTGGTCACTTCCTGGCCACCAAAATAGCGATCCTCAGGAACCTTGCCAACAAAAATAATCTTGCCATCCGCTGACGCAACAATGGCCTTGTCATCCTCAGGAGGATAACGCTCCGGATTACGGAAGAAATAGAGGGTGAAAAAGGTCAGGCCGAGACTAATTGTCGTCAGGCAGTACCAGCCAAAAATTCCAAACAATAGTGTCAGGAAAGAGAAAAATGCTACAAAGGGATAACCTTCGACGGCTATCGGTTGATGCTGATTACGCATATGTTATCACCAAAATTAAAAGGGGCGAGGACATCAGCCTCCGCCCCTTGAGAACTTCTTCGTATCTATCCAGAGTTTCCTAACTAGTTTTTGGTTTTATCTACCAGTTTGTCTTTACCGATCCAGCTCATCATACCACGCAAACGGTCACCAACTTCCTCAATCGGATGTTCAGCACCGTGACGACGCAGAGCATTCAGGACCGGCTTGTTCGCCTTGGTTTCGAGAATCCATTCACGAGCGAATTCACCCGTTTGAATCTCGAACAGGATCTGGCGCATTTCATCCTTGGTGTCCTCGTTGATGATCCGGGGACCGCGGGTAAAATCGCCGAATTCAGCTGTATTGGAGATAGAGTAACGCATATTGGCAATGCCGCCTTCATAAAGCAGGTCAACGATAAGTTTTAGCTCGTGCAGACATTCAAAATAAGCCATTTCAGGTGCATAGCCAGCTTCTACCAACACTTCAAACCCAGCCTGAACCAGTGCCGTGGCGCCACCACAGAGCACTGCTTGCTCACCAAACAGGTCGGTCTCCGTTTCTTCACGGAAAGTCGTCTCAATGATCCCGGAACGACCACCACCGACACCGCTGGCATAAGCAAGGGCAATCTCTTTGGTGTCACCGGAAGGGTCTTTCTCTATAGCGATCAGGCAGGGGACACCACCACCGTTTACATACTCGTTACGAACCGTATGACCGGGGCCTTTGGGAGCCACCATGAAGACGTTGATATCATCGGCAGGAACGATCTGGTTGTAATGGATGTTAAAGCCATGAGCGAAGCCGACATAGCTGCCCGGCTTAATGTTAGGGGCAATCTGCTCGTTGTAGATGTCAGCCTGCAACTCATCAGGGAGCAGAATCATTATGACGGCGGCAGCCTGAACAGCATCCGCGGTCATCATGACGGTGTGACCGGCGTTCTCTGCCTTGGTCCAGTTGTCTCCACCTTTCGGATACTCGGAGACAATAACATCGAAACCACTCTCTTTCAGGTTGTTGGCGTGGGCATTGCCCTGACTTCCATAACCGATAACGGCAACTTTTTTGCCTTTGACAATATCAAGATTGGCGTCCTTATCGTAATAAACCTTCATATTTTCCTCCTTACAGGGGTTTGATTTATTAAATTTCTTAAAATAGCTGGTACATATACCACAACAAAACATCCCGGCCAACATTTTTGTCAGCCGGGAATTTATAAAATTAATTTCTAACTCTGTCGCTTAACCGGACTTCCAGCCCTTCGGGCCACGACCCAGGACAACCGGTCCGGAGCGCACAAGTTCCTTGATCCCCATTGGACGCAGCAGGTCAATAATGGCACTCACCTTGACCGGCGAGCCAGTCACTTCAACGGTATAGCATTTAGGAGTCACATCGACCACCTTGCCGCGGAAAATATCACAGATGCGCAGAATTTCGGCGCGCGTCGACTCTTCGGCAGTCACCTTGATCAGGGCCATTTCCCGCTCGACGTAGTCTTCACCAGTAAAATCAATGATCTTGATTGTATCAATCAGCTTGTTGAGCTGTTTGGTGACCTGTTCGAGAATCCGGTCATCACCGCTGGTGACAATCGTCATACGCGAAATAGTCGGATCGAGAGTTGGCGCAACCGATAAACTTTCTATATTGAATCCCCGGCCGGAAAAGAGCCCGGCAATCCGTGTCAATACACCGAATTCGTTTTCCACAAGTACGGATATAGTATGTCTCATAAGCTAATGTCCCCTTCTAGCATCAACCAGCCCAATCAGGAAGCCAGAACCATTTCATTGAGTCCGGCGCCGGCAGGCACCATTGGCATAACGTTCTCTTCACGAGACACCTTGAACTCCATAATCACCGGGCCGGGAGTATCAAAGGCCTTTTTGATAACCTCTTCAACCTCCTCAGGTTTACTCGCACGCAGTCCGGTCGCACCGTAAGCTTCTGCCAGCTTGATAAAATCGATAGGCAGCTCCATACAGGTCTGACTATAGCGCTTATCGAAAAAGAGCTGCTGCCACTGCCGCACCATGCCAAGGAAATTGTTGTTGAGAATAGCGATCTTCACCGGCAGTCTGTATTGAACCAGGGTTGCTAATTCCTGAGAATTCATCTGGAAAGAACCGTCACCGGAAATGTCGATAACCTGACGATCAGGAAACGCTACCTGGGCACCCAGGGCTGCAGGCAGGCCATAGCCCATGGTACCAAGCCCACCCGATGACAGGAAAGTCCGCGGTTGGGTGAAATCGAAGAACTGAGCAGTCCACATCTGATGCTGGCCAACCTCTGTGGTCACAATAGCATCGTCATTAGACAACTCTCGCAACTTCTCAATAACAAACTGAGGCTTGATCTCCTTTTTCGACGGCTTGTAAGACATCGGATGATCTTTGCGCCAGGCGGCGACTTCCTCATGCCAGGGCTTAAGCGCCAAATTTGCTTGAGCGACTTCGTCTTTATGCTCCGCAAGCTTTTTGTTCATCTTTTTCAGGACATCAAGCAGGTCACCAACGATAGGCAGATCAACTCGAACATTCTTCTTGATCGAGGTGGGATCAACATCAACATGAATGATCTTGGCATGCGGCGCAAAAGTAGAGATTTTACCTGTCACCCGGTCATCAAAACGAGCTCCAAGCGCAATCAACAAATCTGAGCTGGTCACAGCCATATTGGCGTAATAAGTGCCGTGCATACCGAGCATCCCCAGCGACAGTGAGTGGCGCGTTGGAAAGCTGGCCATCCCCATCAAGGTGGTCGTCACTGGGATCTGCAAAGCTTCCGCCAGTTTGAGCAATTCAGCGTGGGAATCAGTCAAAGTCGCGCCGCCACCGACATAGAGTACAGGTTTCTTTGCCGCCAGCATCATCTTGACGGCTTTTACAATCATGCGCATATTGCCGCTGTAAGTCGGCTTATAGCCTCGCAGTTCAACCTTGTCCGGGTACTCAAATTTTGCCTTGTCAATCTGAACATCCTTGGGCAGGTCGATGACAACCGGCCCGGGACGACCGGTCCGGGCAATATAGAATGCCTTTTTGATAATCAGGGCCAGGTCCTTGACATCCCTGACGAGGTAATTGTGCTTGGTGATAGGTCTGGTCAGGCCGACAGTATCTGCCTCCTGAAACGCATCATTGCCGATCAAACCGGTTGGGACCTGGCCGGTGATGACAACCATCGGGATCGAATCCATGTATGCCGTGGCAATTCCGGTGATCGTATTAGTCGCCCCAGGCCCACTGGTTGCAATAGCAACCCCGACCTTACCGGTAGCGCGAGCATAGCCATCGGCCGCATGTACAGCAGCCTGTTCATGACGCGTCAGCACATGTTTGATGGAAGAGCCCATAAGATCATCGTAAATATTGATGACCGTGCCGCCTGGATAACCAAAGATTGTTTCCACACCTTCCTGAATCAGGCTCTCCAGAAGAATTTTAGAACCGGTCAGTTTCACTTTCTTGTCACCTCCAACGGATTGCTAATGGCAAGCCGAATTATAAGTTTTAAATTTTTAATTCTTAATATAAGTGAAAAACAACCCAAAATTCAAACCATGGCATTCAAAATTGATCATACAATTCAAAATTAAGAATTAAGAATTAAAAATTGCTTCACGCCTTACAAATCGCTCCGGTGTTGGCCGAAGTCACAACCTTGGCATAACGAGCCAGCCAGCCCGTTTTTATCTTGGCTTCGGGAGCTTTCCAGGACACCTTACGGCGGGCAAGCTCTTCGTCATCAACCAAGAGCTCCAGCTTGCGATTCGGGATATCGAGTCGGATTCGGTCACCATTTTCAACCAGGGCAATCAACCCTCCTTCAGCAGCCTCGGGGGAGATATGCCCGATACACGGGCCCCGGGTACCACCGGAGAAACGACCATCCGTGATCAGGGCAACACTGTCACCCAAACCAAGACCCATTAAAGTCGCTGTCGGGGCAAGCATCTCCCGCATACCAGGACCGCCCTTGGGCCCCTCATAACGAATAACCACTACGTCGCCGGAAACAACCTGTCCGCCCATGAGAGCCTCCATGGTATCCTCTTCCGAATCAAAGCAGCGGGCGACTCCCTCGAAAGTCATCATCTTCTCAGAAACACCGGACTGCTTTACCACCGAGCCAAGCGGCGCAAGATTACCGGACAGAATGGCCAGGCCACCCTCGGCACGCACGGGGTTGGCTACCGAGTGGATCACTTCTTCATCCACTGTGGCAACACTCGCCACAATTTCCTTAATCGTTGGACCAGTCAGGGTGGGATTATCGTTGATCAGGTTACGCAATTGATAAAGAACAGCAGGAACACCGCCGGCAGTATCAAGATCCTCCATGAAATGCTCACCACCAGGGTTCATCGATGCCAGCTGTGGTGTTTCCCGCCCGAGTCGATCAAACTCTTCCAGAGGCAGGTCAACACCTGCTTCATGGGCGATTGACAACAGGTGCAGTACGGTATTACTGGAACCTCCGAGGGCAAGATCAACCCTGATGGCATTCTCAAAGGCAGCGCGGGTCAGAATCTGCCGTGGAGTAATCTGCTGACGCACCAGTTCAACGATGCGTTCGCCACTGGCATAGGCAATCCGTCGTTTCAACGATGAAACTGCCAGCGCGGTGCCACAACCGACCAGACTCATGCCGAGAGTTTCCGTCAAAATTGCCATGGTGTTGGCGGTAAACAAACCTTGGCAGGAGCCGGCAGTCGGACAGGCCTTATCCTCGCAAGCCATCAATTCCTGTTCGTCGATGACACCAGCCTTGTACTGGCCCATGGCTTCAAAAGTATCAGTAACAAATGAGAACTTGCGACCCTCACGGCCGGCACCCGTCATCATCGGCCCGGCAGTGACCACGATACAGGGGATATCAAGGCGTGCAGCAGCCATCAGCATGCCCGGTGTAATCTTGTCACAATTAGTCAACAGCACCAGGCCATCGAGACGATGTGCCTCAGCAATCGACTCAACCATATCGGCAATCAATTCCCGGGTCGGCAAGGAATAGTGCATACCGCGATGCCCCATAGCGATACCGTAGCAGACGCCTGGAATACCGAAGATAAAGGAGTAACCGCCTCCGGAATGGACACCTTTCTCTATGAACCGCTCAAGGTCACGCATACCGGTATGCCCTGGAATCAGATCAGTAAAGGAAGAGGCGATACCGATAAAAGGCTTATCCATCTCCTTCTGTGGGACACCCGTCCCTTTTAACAAGGCACGGTGAGGTGTGCGCTCAAATCCTTGGGTAATGGCACTGCTGCGTTTCTGGGTCATTTCATACTACTCCTCTAGCAGTCTGTCGGACTATCAGTGAACTGACGTCTCGAAACAAACTCGGATCGTTTTAGTCATCAGCGTATCGGTACTTATACCTACGGAAACCCGCAAGGTAAAGAACAAAAAATGGGGAAACGGGCCGCTCTCATGCCAGCAGCCTGCCGGACTATCAGGATCGGCAAAATCGGTCTGGCGGAAAACAACAGGGGCCCAAATTATCAGGCCCCTGTTTTGTCAAATATTTTATCTATTATTGACGGAAATCTCGAAGCATCGACTCCATTTCATCTTTACCTGCCAACTTTAGCTTCTGAACCTTCTTCCGCTCAAGATCCGCCTCTTCCGAGAGGTAGGCCATTCCTTCATATTCCTGCAGTTTTTTCTCAAAAAGCATGTGTTCTTCGTACAGTTTACGGAAGCGGGGATTTTCTTCACTCAAGCGTTGGGTCAAGTCCTGGTCCGTCTCTGCCATGAGCTCCTCCTGAAGTTTAAGGATGGGATAAACAAATTGTCTTTAAAAAATAACGAACGCATGACAGGGTTGTCAACTGGAAATCCCTGATGGACGCCAATTAATTTCCGCATCTGAAGGCCGAAGGTAAGACGGCATCAACTCATCTGCAGAAAAAGTGCGGCCAGTTTCCCATTCATGTAAAGCAATTGCTGCCGCAGCAGCAGCTCTCGGCAGGTTTAAAAAGGCCGGAGCGAAGTGCGCACGACCAGCCAACTGTCTTACAATCAAGGATCTGTAAACCAAGGCTCCATTACCCACGAACAAGGTCTCGCCAGTGATCTCTGTCAACAGTATTTCGGGCTTGATCACCCGCTCTTCGGCGACAGGATGTGGATAACCACCTTCCCAATTATAAAGAGCGGTATAGACTTCTTGCTTGCGAGCGTCCAGCATGACACAGACTGGCAGACTAGCGAAGGGAAGCTGCATGGCAAGACACTGTAAAGAGGATATACCAAGTAACGGACAACCGATAGCCAGCGACAATCCTTTGGCCGTAGCCAGCCCAACGCGCAGGCCGGTGAAAGAACCAGGGCCGCGCACCACACCGATCGCGTCAAAATCGCCCTTTGCAAGATTGGCCCTGACCAGTAAGTCTTCTATCGATTGCAGCAGCCATTCCGTCGGTGTACTACGTACATCCAGGTTGATTTCAGCCAGGAGGCGTTCACCGTCAGTTATGGCGAGGCTGCCAGAGGGCGATGCAGTCTGAATAGTCAGAAGGATTGGCGGCACGTCAACTCCCTAACATGCGAACAATGTCGTTGTAAAAGGCCAGCACCATCAGCAGAAGCAACAGGATCAGACCTATCTGTTGGGCCCATTCCCGGGCGCGCAAGGAGAAAGGGCGACGGAAAACCAGTTCATATGTGTAGAAGAACAGGTGCCCCCCATCCAGAATCGGAATCGGCAAAAGGTTGAGGATCCCCAACTGGATACTCAGGAAAGCCAGGACACTCAGGATACTCGAAATATCCGTTTGTGCGGCCTGTCCGGCAATCTGAACGACAGTGATCGGGCCGCCTATGTTGCTGGTCGAAACATGTCCGGCAAACAGTTTTTGGATAAATACCAGGGTCAGTTCAATCAGTTCCATGCTTCGTTCGGCACCAGCAGCAATTGCCTCGCCCAGGGGGAAGCGCTTAAAGATTGTATTGTGATGTGGAGCAACGCCAATCAGGTAATCATCATTGCCGTCCACTTTTCTCGGCACGAGATCGAAAGTGAGTTGCTCCTGGTTGCGTTCAACGACAACTGGCGCTGACTGCCCACCAACATCCTGAATAGCAACCTTGAGTTCATACCACGAAACGATTGCATGTTCGCCGATAGAGAGTATCCTGTCTCCCGCTTCAAGACCGGCCTCAACTGCCGGCATCTCCGGTGCCAAAGCACCGATGACGGCATCCTGACCAGGGAGCAGGCCAATTGACTGCAGCCCCTCCAGGGCACCATTTTCAGAATCAATGGTCAGTTCTGCAATACCATCATCACGCTTTAAGGTGAAGACGATCGGCTCGCCGGCACTATTCACCAGGGCCGGACCGGTGTCTGTCCAGGTCACCACATCTATTCCACTGATTTTGATTATACAGTCACCGTTGCGGACCCCGGCTTCATCGGCCTCAGATCCAGGGATGACATAACCGATGCAGGGTGGCTCATCCAGATAGGCAGGAAGATTTATTCCGACCAGATAAGCAATCGGCAGGATCATGAATGGCAAGATGAGATTCATAATCGGGCCAGCAGCCACAATTGCCATGCGCTGAGGAATAGTCTTTTTAGCAAACGAGCGTTGTTCTTCCTCCGGGTCTAGCTCGGACTCTTCCCCCTGCTCACCTACCCCCTCGCCGAGCATCTGAACATAACCGCCCAGCGGAATGGCGCAAACCATATATTCCGTTTCTCCCCACTGACGAGAAACCAGGCGCGGGCCAAAACCAAGGGAAAATTTAAGGACTTTGACACCACAGAACTTGGCTACAGCAAAATGCCCAAGTTCATGGATAAAAACCAGAATGCCCAGCATGACAATGCCGGCTGCAATAGTGATCACGAGTAAGAAACTCCTTGGATTTCATGAATAACGGCCTGAGCCGCATGGCGGGACCATGTATCTGCGGCAAGAACCTGTTCCAGACCGGACGCAGCAGTCGTTGTATGTTTCTGCACTACCGAACCAATAATCCGGGGGATATCGAGGAAGCCTACCTTCTCCTGTAGAAACGCTTCCACAGCAAGCTCATTGGCAGCATTCAGCACCGCAGGTGTCGTACCCCCACGCTTAATAGCATCGTAGGCCAGCCCGAGACAGGGAAAGCACTGACTGTCTGGTGTAGCAAAATGTAATTGACCGAGACGACAGAGGTCAAGGGGGGGCAAATCCAGAGTTAACCTTTCCGGATAGGACAAGGCATAGGCAATCGGTGTTTTCATATCCGGAATGCCCAGTTGTGCTATGAGCGCACCATCAACATACTCCACCATGGAATGGACGATGCTTTCCGGATGAATATGCACAGCAATATTTTCAACCGGGATATCGAAAAGCCAATGCGCCTCGATCACCTCCAGGCCTTTGTTCATCATGGTTGCAGAATCGATTGTGATCTTTCGCCCCATGGTCCAGTTCGGATGGGCCAGGGCGTCTTGCGGTGTCACTTCCTGCAAATCATCAAGGGACCAATTACGAAACGGCCCACCAGATGCTGTCAGGATCAGGCGTCGTACATCTTTTTTGCGGTGACCCTTGAGTGATTGGAAGATAGCCGAATGCTCACTATCAACAGGAAAGAGTTGGCAACCAGCTTTGGCGACAGCAGCCATGACCAGCTCACCAGCGATGACCAAAGTCTCCTTGTTGGCAAGCGCAATGTCTCTGCCAGCCTCGATAGCAGCCAGGGTCGGTTCAAGGCCGGCGGCACCAACAATGGCCGAGACAACCATATCGGCGGGCGAATCGGCCGCACATGCAATCAGTCCAGAGGTCCCATAGAGGATGCGAGGGCCACTGGAACCGATGCGCTCCTGCAGACGCTGTGCATTTTCCTGGTCCGGTACGGCGACCATCTCAGGACGGAAGCGTACAATTTGTTCTTCAAGCAAAGCCAGGTTGCGCCCGGCGGTCAGGGCAACGACCTGGAATCTGTCTGAATGCTCCGCAATAATCTCCAGGGTGCTCACTCCGATAGAACCAGTTGAGCCAAGGATAGCCAGTCGTTTCATGCTAATACCCGTTTCATGCTAATACCCGTTTCATACAAATATCCATTTCATACAAACGCCCATAATGCATAGTAATAAGTCACCGGGAAAGCAAACAATAGGCTATCGAGACGATCAAGAACACCACCATGCCCAGGAATAAGTGTGCCAGAGTCTTTTACACCGAAGCTTCGTTTCAGCAGTGATTCAACAAGGTCACCGAGTTGGCTGAAAGCGCCGACACCGATGCCGAGGAGGAGGATATCCACACTGCTCAACTCCGCGAAGAGCAGGAGCTTGCAGACCATTGCTCCAAGCACGCCACCAGCAAGACCACCGAGGGAACCCTCAATGCTCTTCTTCGGGCTGACGGCTTCGTAGAGACGGTGTCTCCCCCAGGTTCTACCAACGAAATAAGCCATGCTGTCACTTGCCATGACCACAAACAAGACAAGAAATATCCAGTTGATACCGTTGGGCAAAGTACGAAGAAGAACAGCATGAGACAACAACAGCGGGATGTATAACAACCCAAGCAGACTGACCGCCAGGTCACGGCTTACGGTCTGCATATCCTGAAAACGAAAGAGGTAAACCAGGGTAAGGAAGAGGCACGGCAGAACGATACTAAGCAGCATTAAAGAAGAGCTGGAGGAATATACCAAACCAACACAAAAGAGTACTCCGGTAGCGACCGAAAGAGAACTTTCCAGACGACGACCAGCTGGAAGAGCCATCCGGTAGAATTCATGCAGAGCCAAAGCACTGACAATAAACAGCAGGCCGGCAAACAAACCTTTGCCAGCATAAAGCACGAAGAGGACCAGTAACGGAAGAGCAATCAGCGCTGTAATGATTCGTTGTTTAATGACGCTCCTCCCCGTCGTCGGCACCAACATCTCTAAGTTGTGCACCGGTGAGACCGAAGCGTCGTTGGCGGTGGCTGTACACTTCTATCGCCTGCAACAACTTGTTGCGAGAGAAATCCGGCCAGGGCGTTTCCGTAAAGTAGAGCTCCGTATAAGCCATCTGCCAGAGCATAAAATTGCTGATGCGCATTTCACCACCGGTTCGGATCAAGAGGTCCGGGCCAGGAATAGAGTGTGTATCGAGTACGGCTTCAATGTCCATCTCAGTAAGATCATCGGCCTGCAATTTGCCCGCGGCAATCTCCCGACCGAGCCTCTGCATGGCTCGAGTCAATTCGTTACGTGAGCCATAAGAGAGTGCCAGATTCAGCACCATTCGGTCGTTGTCGGCTGTTTTTTTTGTGATGTCATTAAGGATTTTGCTGATCGATTTCGGCAGACGATCCAGTTCGCCAATGGCCATAAGACGAATACCACGCTTCTGTAATTGACTCAGTTCCTTTTTAAGAAAGGTCCCCAGCAATCCCATCAACGCCTCAACCTCTTCCTGGGGGCGACCCCAGTTCTCCGAACTGAACGCATAGAGAGTCAGGTAACGGACTCCCAATTCCAGACATTCGTCCACAATGGTCTGGACCGTTTCCACACCTTTACGATGGCCGAGGATACGCGGCAGACGGCGCTGTTCGGCCCAGCGGCCGTTACCGTCCATGATAATTGCGAGATGTGTTGGAATCTGCATAAACTTAAGGCGCCCCCCAGGGAGGAGAAGTGATAGCTTGTCAAAATATCATAGACATAACAAATCGGGCAACCCTATGTATTGCGTTGCCCAGGTGTTGCGTTGTCCTTTAACAGAAAAGGCGCCCAAAAGGCGCCCTCTGGTTTCAATCAACGATTGCATCGACCGGGCAGGTATCCACACAGACCCGACAGTCGGTACAATCTTCGGAGATCACATAAATCTCACCTGATTCAACTATGGCACCAACCAGGCAGGACTCAACACAGGTGCCGCAGGTCATACACTCTTCAGTTATCTTCATAAAACAGAGCACCTCCTAAGAAACTGCGGAGATCAGACCTCCATCAGGTCTTTTTCCTTCTCCACAATCACTTGGTCAACACGCGCGACGTAATCATCGGTCATGTCCTGGATTTCCTTTTCACCACGCTTGAGATCATCTTCGGAAATTTCCTTGCCCTTCTCCAGTTTCTTCAGTGCATCGTTGGCTTCTCGGCGTACGTTACGAACAACAATTTTGGCGTCTTCCCCCATACGCTTGACCTGCTTGACCATCTCCTTACGACGTTCCTCGGTCAATGGCGGGAACACCAGCCGAATAAGTTGACCGTCAGAGGTTGGATTCAAGCCAAGATCTGCCTTTAAAATAGCTCTTTCGATTTCACCAATAAGGGTTTTTTCCCACGGCTGAATCGTGATCAATCGTGGTTCAGGCACAGCCAGCGCGGCGACCTGATTGATCGGTGTAGGCGTTCCATAATAATCAACCCGGATATCCTCGAGTAAAATAAGAGAGGCTCGCCCGGTCCGAACTTTTCCCAGATCGTACTTGAACGACTCCAGAGCTTTGGTCATCCCGGCACTGGCTTTGACTTTGACATCAGCAATCATGGCATCATTCTCCTTTGACAATGGTTCCGATCTGCTCGCCACATACAACCCTCATGATGTTGCCGGTGCAGGTCAGATCAAACACGAGAATCGGCAGGTCATTATCCATGCACAGAGAGGTGGCAGTAGAGTCCATAACCTTCAGACCCTGTTTCAGCACATCCAGGTAAGTCAACTGGTCATACTTGACCGCATCTTTATCTTTGTTGGGGTCGGCGTTATAAACACCATCAACCTTGGTCGCTTTGAGAATAATCTCGGCGCCTATTTCAATGGCACGCAAACTGGCGGCGGTATCCGTAGTAAAAAACGGGTTACCTGTCCCTGCGCCAAAGATGACCACACGCCCTTTTTCAAGGTGGCGGACCGCTCTGCGGCGGATGTATGGCTCGGCAATTTCCTGCATCTCAATAGCCGACTGAACCCTGGTAGTCACGCCGGCTTTCTCCAGAGCATCCTGCAGAGCCAGGCTGTTCATAACCGTTGCCAGCATTCCCATGTAATCCGCACTGGCCCGATCCATACCCATGGATGACGCCGCAACACCACGAAAAATATTGCCACCACCTATGACAATGGCAAGTTCCAGGCCGAGGTCAACAACCTCGCGGATTTCCACGGCGATCCCCCTGATTATATCCGGATCGATACCATAGCCTTGCTGGCCAGCCAAAGCTTCGCCACTGAGCTTGAGCAATATGCGCTTGTAACAGGGTTCTTGTGCCATGGTCTCTCCGGTACGTGAGAATGTATTTGTTTACTTGGTCATCGAAGCGACCTCAGCCGCAAAGTCATCTTCCTTCTTCTCAATTCCCTCACCAAGCTGGAAGCGAGCATATGCAGCAAGAGTAACCTGACCACCGACATCCTTAGCCAAGGACTCTACCACTTTACTAACCTTCTGGTCAGTATCAATCACGTAGACCTGCTCAAGGAGACAGGATTCACCGAAGAATTTGTTGATCTGACCTTCTATAATCTTTTCGACGATATTTTCAGGCTTACCGCTCTCAATGGCCTTGGCACGCATGATGTTCTTTTCACGCTCAACGACATCAACAGGAACGTCGTTGCGGCTCAGATATTGAGGATTGGCTGCAGCCACATGCATGGCCAGCATCCGCGCGGCTTCGGCAATCCTGGGATCATCGGCCTTGTCGGAGTCTAACTGAACCAGGACACCGATCTTTCCGGCACCGTGTATATAAGAAGCCGTAACGCCGGCATTGCTCTCAAGGCAGACAAAACGACGCACATTCATATTCTCGCCAATCGTCGAAATCTGATAGTTCAGCTCTTCACCAACATTACGATCAGTTCCCGGGAAATCGAGATTTTTCAGTGCTTCAACACCTGCAGGCGCCTGACTCAGGACCACGTCGGCCACACCATTAGCAAATGCTTGGAATGCATCATTTTTAGCGACAAAGTCAGTCTCTGAGTTGACTTCCACCAGGGCACCCTTGTTGCCACTGCCAGCTGAAGCAATCATCCCTTCTGCAGCCACCCGACCAGATTTTTTGGCAGCAGCAGAAAGACCTTTCTTGCGCAGCAGATCGATAGCCTGCTCTATATCACCATCAGCCTCAGTCAAGGCTTTTTTGCAATCCATCATCCCGGCACCGGTTTTGGCGCGCAGGTCACCGACCATCTTTGCTGTAATTGTTGCCACGGTAAAACCTCCTCTAAATCTATTCAGTATTTGTGTAATTGCCTGATAAAAAGGCGGCTGCAATGCAGACCGCCTTTATCTTGTTATTAATATCGACAGGTTATGCTTCTGCCGGCGTCTCCGGCTCAGCAGGTTTCTTCTCTGCGGCAGGCTTCTTCTCTGCAGCAGGTTTCTTCTCTGCAGCAGGTTTCTTCTCTGCAGCAGGCTTCTTCTCTGCAGCAGGCTTCTTCTCTGCAGCAGGCTTCTTCGCTGCAGCAGGCTTCTTCTCTACAGCAGGTTTCTTCTCTGCAGCAGGCTTCTTCTCTGCAGCAGGCTTCTTCTCTACAGCAGGTTTCTTCTCTGCAGCAGGCTTCTTCTCTACAGCAGGTTTCTTCTCTGCAGCAGGCTTCTTCTCTACAGCGGCAGGCTTCTCTTCAGCGGCAGGCTTCTCTTCTGCGGCAGGCTTCTCTTCTGCGACGGGTTTCTTCGCTGCGGGTGTCTTTACAATCGTCTCGACGACAACCGTTTCCGGGCTTTCTTCAATAACCTGCTCATCCTGATCGGCACCTTCAGCATCGTTACGCAGTTCTTCCTCACGGGCGGCAGTGCCTTCGAGACAGGCGTCTGCCATTTTCGATGCAAAGAGACGAAGAGCACGGATTGCATCGTCATTGCCGGGGATGATGTAGTCAATTCCGTCTGGATCACAGTTGGTATCAACCACAGCCACGACTGGAATCCCAAGTTTGATGGCTTCCTTGACAGCAATTTCTTCTTTGTTTGTATCAACAACAAAGACGGCTGCCGGCAGACGGGTCATGTTTTTGATGCCACCGAGGTTCTTTTCCAGCTTGGCTTTTTCACGATCCAGTTGCAGCACTTCCTTCTTGATCAGCAAGTCGTAAGTACCATCTTCAGCCATGGCTTCGATCTTTTTGAGGCGATCGATACTCCGCTTGATGGTGGAGAAGTTAGTGAGTATACCACCCAGCCATCGATTGTTGACATAGTACTGGTCAGCCCGTATAGCTTCTTCCATATTTGAGTCTTGAGCCTGCTTCTTTGTTCCGACAAAAAGAACCTTTTCGCCCTTCTTGGTGATATCCTGAATGAAGCTGTATGCCGTCCTGAAATAACGAACCGTTTTCTGCAGGTCAACAATATAAATACCGTTGCGAGCCCCGAAAATATAAGGCTTCATCTTAGGGTTCCAGCGACGGGTCTGGTGACCGAAATGAACACCAGCCTCCAACAATTGTTTCATGGTAATCTGAGACATGTACGAACTCCTTTTTCGTTAGGTTTTTCCGCCGTCTCCATCATTCCCTGCAACCGACCTGACACCATGTCAGGCACCCGGTCCGGGTCAAAAGACGTGTGAGATGAACAGCACATCCGTATAGCATGTGAGAATGTAGAACGCAAGGGCTTTTTCAACACGCAGTCGACACAAAGGCAATACTAAAGGTCGTTTACAACCCCTTTGCGACTGTACTAGTATGTTTGATTATGTTCGGCACTCAAATTCATCGCTATATTATTAGAGAAATCCTCTCGCCCACCCTGCTCTGCATCGTGATTTTCACCATGGTCATGGTTTTGGGACAGGCCGTTAAACTGGTCGATCTGATCATTAATAAAGGGGTTTCGCCAGCGGACATCCTGGTCCTTCTTGCCACCCTGCTGCCAACTTCCTTTTCCATATCGCTACCACTGGCTTTTCTCATGGGCATCATGATTGGCTTGGGCCGCATGTCTGCCGACAGCGAAATTGTGGCTCTCAAATCAGCCGGTATCGGCCTGGCAAAGATCTCTATCCCGGTCTTTGCCCTGGCATTCATTTTCGCTTTACTGACTGGCGCAACCAACATCTGGGTCAAGCCCTGGAGCTACAGTGCTTTTGAAGCCAAGAGCTTTGAAATTGTGCGGCAGAAAGCAACCATCGGTTTGCAACCGCGAGTATTTATGAACCAGTTCAATAATCTGGTGCTCTACGCAAATGAAATAGACGACCGCGCAGATCAAATGCAAGGGCTCTTTATCGTTGAGAAGAAGCCGGAATCAACTTCTTGGGTGTTTGCCAATAGCGGCAATATCCTCACAAGCGAAGAAACGAGAACCGTGACGATACAACTGCATGATGGCGTCATCCATCGTCAGCAAACCGAATCTGCCGATAATTACCAGCTGATCCACTTTCGCAATTATGATATTCAACCGGAAATTTCAGCAATAAGTCGTTCAACAGAGCGAAAACGCATAAAACCAAAGGAACAGCCTACCGGTAAGCTCTGGAGCAAGATCTCAAAGGAAAAGGATCCGTCAAAGGTCCGAAAACTGCAGGCCGAGCTCCATTTGAGACTGACATCACCACTGGCACCGCTACTTTTTGTTCTGTTCGGATTACCCTTCAGTATGCAATCACACCGTTCCGGTCGCAGCGGTGGTTTTGTCATGGGCCTGATCATTTTCTTCGGTTATTTTTTCATGCTCTCAACGGCCGCGACTCTAACCAAGGATGCAACTGCGCCACCATGGCTGACCTTCTGGGTGCCCCATCTC
>JAUWTX010000002.1 GCA_030614505.1 Desulfuromonadales bacterium | reverse complement strand
GTTTTCGCGCATGGAGAAGGGAAATGCACCCGCGCAACGAGAAACAGGCACTCATTCCAAGCCGCAGCAACGTCATTACCAACAAGAACGGCACAGCGCCAGGCTTTCATCTGCAGAGCAAGCAGAGCGATCTTTTCTTTCTGCCCGGCGTCCCCCACGAAATGCTGGCCATGCTTGAGGAGTATGTCGTCCCCTCGCTGTTGAACCGTTTCCCAAACCTTCCCGTGCAATGCCGACGGGTCGTGACCATCTTCGGCCTGCCGGAACCAGAAGTTGAGACACGCATCAACCGCAACGGCTTGCCGGAAGCAGTTGAATTGGCATTCAATATTGAGTTCCCAATGGTGCAGGTCAAACTACATGCCAAGGGAGAAAAAGCCCAAAAGCTGGTCGATCAGGCCGAATTGGCCGTACGTAAGACTCTGGGCGACTATGTTGTCGGTATCGACAGTGACACTCTGGCCGGCAACACAGCACGTTTTCTGTCAATTTCCGGGAACACCTTGTCTCTTGCCGAATCATGCACCGGCGGCCTGATCGCCAAACTGCTCACCGACCAACCGGGGTCATCGGCTTTCCTGGAACGCAGTGTCGTCTCATATGCCAACTCCGCCAAGCTGAATTGCCTGAAAGTCCCCCAAAAGGTTATTGATCACCATGGCGCCGTCAGCGCTGAGTGTGCTGAGGCAATGGCCAAAGGCGTACGCGCAACAGCTCGCACCGACATCAGCCTTGCTGTTACCGGCATCGCCGGCCCCGACGGCGGTACAGACGACAAGCCGGTCGGCACTGTCTATCTGGCCATGAGCAGCCCCTGGGGAGAGCGCGTTGAGCGATTCAACTTCTCCGGCAACCGCGACCAGGTCAGGTTGCGCACTGCCTGCACAGCCATCGACTGGCTTCGCCGCCTGGTTATATCCAGGCTGTCCGGCACATCCCGACTTTCAGACGATGGGCGGGAGAGTTGATCATGACCACAGCTGTCCTAGCCATAGCATTTATCAGTGTAATCCTGGCCATCATCTGGGCCAGACGAAACCAGAGCCAGGCAAGGGAGTTGAGGGACAAACTGCTGACCAGCAAAGAGACCAGTCGGCAACAGGCAGAGTTACTCGAAAATTACCGCAGTCGCGACCGACAACTTATCCAGAACGCCGGTGAGGCCTTGTTTGTCTTTGACCAGGAAGACGGCTCACTGCTGGAAATCAACCGTCAGGCGGAGGACCTGCTGGGCTATACCCTGGGGGAAGGTGTCCATCTGACCTTCAAGGTGCTCTTCTCCCGTGAGCATCGTCAACTCCTGTTACGCATGATCAGCACAGTCGTCAAGCAGGGCGAGGCCGAAATCAGCGGAATCAAGTTTCGGCGCAAAGACGGCAGCCAGTTCCTTGGCAAAATCAAGGTCCGAACCGGGCACATGAAAAATCGCCAGATTATCTACGGCAGTTTTCGTGATGTTACACAGACGACCAACCTGCAACTCGAACTGCAGCGCCATAACCGGCACCTCACACTACTCAACGAAATCTCCCATCGTGTTGCCGAAGGGCATGACCTGCCGCACACGCTTGAGATTATCCTGGATGAAGTCATCAGGAGCCTTGCCATATCGGGAGGAGGAATATTCCTGCTGGAACAGCGAGGAACAGAGATGACACTGGCTCTCCATCGCAACATTCCCGACAATGTGGTTGAAGAACTAGGTCGGATACAGCCTGGAATGGGGTTAGCCGGCAAAGTAGCGGAGACCGGTCGACCGCGTCTTTCCACCAATCTACAGAAAGATCATCGTCGAATTTCCAGTGCGGTTGCTGCGGACAACTGGCACGCTTTTTTGGCCGTTCCATTTATCGCCGAGGAAGAAACTCTGGGCGTCCTCTTCATTTTCGACCGTGGCAAGCGGATCTTCAACCGCGAGGATGTGCGACTCATACAGGCAATTGGCAGACAGCTCGGCCCTTTGCTGAAAAACGCCGAGCTCTTTGATGAGTTGCAATGGCAACACCGGCTCAATTTTGCCAGCCTGCGCGAACTTGAGCGCTCCCGGTCGACCCTGCGTGACAATCTGGAACAACTCGAACATCATCATCGCACCCTGCAGAGTCTCAACCAGATGAAAAGTGCCTTTCTGTCATTGGCCTCGCATGAACTGCGCACACCTCTGACAACCATCCTTTCCGGAGCGGAGTTTCTCCAGAGTGAAGCAGGACAGATTCTTGGTGAAAACGAAAAACGGGCCCTGGATGTCATCATACGTGGCAGTAGGCGACTCAATCACATCGTTGACGACCTTTTGGAAGCAGCCAAGCTTGAAGCAAAAGCTCTCTACATGGCTCATGAAGCTTTCAACCCCTGGCCAATGATCAATGAACTGCTTGCTGAATTCAGGCCGAACTGTGAAACACGCAAGCTGCGCATTTAATTGCAGGGATTTCCCGACGACACCATAATACGGGGCGATGTCCATCATTTACAACGGGCCTTCGGCCGACTGCTGGAAAACGCCATAAAGTTCACTCCTGAAGGTGGCTGGGTTCGTATCACCGGGAGAGTTCTCCAACAGAAAGAAGTCTCGGGGCTTGCTAAAAATCTAAAGGCGTTTTCTGAAAGTTTTTTTGATAGCGTTTTGGTAGAAAGTTATCTGGAAATATCAATCAGCGACAGCGGTATAGGGCTCGAGCAGGAAGACCAGATTCGAATTTTCGACAAATTCCAGGAAGTGGGAGACATTTCCGGGCATTCAACATCTCAAGCCCGATTTGGAGGCAAAGGAATCGGGCTCGGTTTGACCTTGGCCAAGGGCATTATTGAGACCCATGCAGGCCTGATCTGGGTCGAAAGTGCCGGCCCCGATCAAGGAAGCTGTTTCTCAGCGCTTCTGCCTCTGGTCGATCCTGATGAGGGTCGATATGTCCTCGATTAGGACTTTTTTAGCCATCCCATTACCTCAGCAACTGAAGGAGGCCATCAGTGCAATCCAGAGTCACATTCAGGCACAGATAACGGGCGTTCGCTGGATCCGTTCTGAAAACCTGCATCTGACCTTGCATTTCTTCGGTGAGACCAAACAGGAAGACCTTGAAAAGATCAGGGTTTCTGTGCTATCCGTTAAGCGACATCAACGGCCTTTCATGGTCGAGGTCAAAGGACTTGGAGCATTCCCCAATCTGCACCGACCTCGTATCCTCTGGCTTGATCTGGAGCCCAAAGACCAGCTCAAGAGACTTCACAGAGATTGCCGCAAATGCCTGCGTCGAGAGGGAATTGCTACTGAGTCACGGCCTTATTCCCCGCACTTGACCATCGGACGACTGCGACAGCGAAAAGCTGACTTGACTAATTTATTCAACTCTGTCGGCCAAACACCGATTGGCCAGCTACCCGTTGACAGGTTAGTTCTTTTTGAAAGCCGTCTGCACCCTGACGGGGCAGAACATATTCCGCTACTAACGGTAAATTTTGATGATGAAGCCAACAAAGTGTAGTAGACAACCTAAAATTCATATTACGTGCATTGACCCCGTAAGGAGGGAAACTGATGGCAGAGAGTGATCGCAACAGAGCTATTGAACTGGCCATGGGCCAGATTGAAAAACAGTTCGGCAAAGGCAGCATCATGCGTCTCGGCGAAGGAGCTGTCCTGCCGGACATCGGGTCGATTCCAACCGGAGCCTTAAGTCTGGATATTGCTCTCGGCATAGGCGGTGTCCCACGCGGACGAGTCATTGAGATCTATGGACCTGAGTCTTCAGGCAAAACGACCCTGGCATTGCACATTGCCGCAGAGGCTCAAAAAACAGGCGGTGTTGCTGCTTTTGTTGATGCCGAGCATGCCCTTGATATCCATTACGCCAGGAAACTCGGTGTCAACATTGATGAGCTGCTGATATCACAACCAGACACTGGTGAACAGGCCCTTGAAATTGTCGAAGTTCTCGTGCGCAGCGGCGCCATTGATGTCTTGATCATCGACTCGGTTGCCGCCCTCGTCCCGCGCGCAGAAATCGAAGGCGAAATGGGCGACTCGCACATGGGTCTTCAGGCACGGCTGATGTCTCAGGCTCTACGTAAACTGACAGGGACCATCAGTAAATCAAACTGCTGCGTAATTTTCATCAACCAGATCCGCATGAAGATCGGCGTCATGTTCGGCAACCCTGAAACCACAACTGGCGGCAACGCCTTGAAATTCTACTCTACCGTGCGCATGGACATCCGTCGGATTGCCTCTCTCAAACAGGGACAGGATGCGATCGGCAACCGCACTCGGGTAAAAATTGTCAAGAACAAAATTGCTCCGCCTTTCAAGGAAGCAGAATTCGACATCATGTACGGCACCGGCATTTCACGTGAGGGGGATTTGCTCGATCTCGGTGTTGAATGCAACATTGTCGAGAAAAGTGGTTCTTGGTTTTCTTATGGTGAAGATCGCATCGGTCAGGGTCGTGAGAACGCCAAGAAATACCTGGCCGAACACCCTGAAGCGGCAGCGGAGATCGAAGCGAAAGTTCTCGATAATTACGGCCTTAACCCTGCAGGAACTTCGTCTGAAGGAGAATAATTCATGGACCTCAATGAAATCCTGTCAGTTGGTCTGAAATCCGGAGCTTCCGACATTCACCTCAAAGCGGGCCTACCGCCGATCTACCGCATAGACGGCACTCTACGTCCTCTGCCGAAAGCACCGCGGATCAGCCCGGAGCAGACCGAACAGATTACCGAAGAGATCATGAATGATCTGCAGAGGGAGCGTTTTGAGACAGCCTGCGAGGTAGACCTGGCATATGGGGTCCCCGGATTAGGGCGCTTCCGTGTTAATGCTTTTACCCAGCGCGGCTCGATTTCACTGGTGTTCCGTGCTATTCCTTTTGACATCAAAAACCTGGACGACCTGTTGCTGCCACCGGTTATCAAAAAAATGGCCATGGCCAATCGTGGTCTGATTCTGGTTACCGGTGCCACCGGTTCAGGAAAGTCAACCACCCTTGCCGCACTGATCGACTACATCAATACCAACCGCAAATCACATATTGTTACGATCGAGGATCCAATCGAGTTCCTCCATCGCGACAAAAAAAGCATCATTAACCAGCGTGAAGTCGGCTCCGACACCCTGGGCTTTCAGCCCGCCCTGAAATCAGCCCTGCGCCAGGATCCCGACGTCATTCTGGTCGGCGAGATGCGTGACCACGAAACGATCGAGACCGCACTGACAGCAGCTGAAACCGGACACCTGGTGCTCTCAACTTTACATACGATCGACGCCACGGAAACGGTCAATAGAATTATCTCGGTCTTCCCGCCTTTCCAGCAGCGCCAGATGCGCATCCAGTTGGCAGCGGTCTTGCGCGGTGTCATTTCCATGCGCTTGGTGCCAAAACTCGACGGCAAGGGCCGTGTCCCGGCTGTCGAGATCATGGTGGCTTCGGCAAGGGTCCGCCAGATGATTGACGACAAGGAGCAAACCAAATTACTGCCGGAAGCAATCCAGCAGGGTCACGAATCTTACGGCATGCAGACCTTCGACCAGTCACTGATGGCCCTGATGAAATCGAAGATGATCAGCTTTGAAGAGGCTCTGCGGCAATGTTCCAACCCAGACGACTTCAAACTCAAGGTCTCCGGGGTCTCGTCGACTTCAGACCTTTCCTGGGATGCCTTCGAGGGCACCGGCGAGACAGGTGACAAAAAAAGCTGAACAGACAGCAGACCGGACTGACCCCTGGCCGACAGCTTTGCGGATATTGACACGCCGCGACTACAGTCGGGCGGAGTTGCGCCAGCGCCTGGTTGACAAGGGGTTTGACCAAACACGCATCGATGAGGCTTTGCAGCGTTGCCTCGACCTTGGCTACCTCAATGATGCCCGCTATGCTCTGAACCGGGCAACCAGCCTGATGACCCAGGGCCGTGCGGTCGGTCTGCGCATTCTGCTTGACCTGCAACAACATGGCATCAGTAAAGAGCTCGCCTGTCAGACGCTGGACAAGGCTCGCGAGGACTGTGATGAGGAGCTGTTGCTGGCATCACTGCTGAAACGACGATTTCCCGATTTCAACTACAGTCTGGCACCAGTCAAGGAGCGACGCCGGGTTGTACATTTTCTCCAACGACGCGGCTTTACAATCGGCTGCATCATGGATCAATTGACACGGAAAGGCTTTGAATCCCACGATGAAAACCGGTAGCGAAATACGTCAACTTTTTCTTAAGTTTTTTGAAGATCGCGGCCATACGATCGTTGCTTCATCCTCTTTGGTCCCACACAACGATCCGACCCTTCTCTTTACCAACGCCGGCATGAACCAGTTCAAGGACTGCTTCCTGGGCCAGGAAAAACGGGCCTACGTCCGCGCCACCACCTCGCAGAAGTGTGTCCGTGCCGGCGGTAAGCATAATGACCTTGAAAATGTCGGCCGCACCGCCCGCCACCACACTTTTTTCGAGATGCTCGGCAATTTTTCTTTCGGCGATTATTTCAAAAAAGAAGCGATTGCCTATGCCTGGGAATTTCTCACTGTCGACATGGGTATCGACAAGGACCGCCTCTACGTCTCAGTCTATACCGACGACGACGAAGCAGCCGACATCTGGCATGAACAGGAGGGGGTCCCTCGCGAGCGGATTTTCCGTTTTGAGGAGGATAATTTCTGGTCGATGGGCGACACCGGCCCCTGCGGCCCCTGCTCGGAAATCTTCTATGACAACGGACCAGAAATCGGTTGCGACTCTCCGAATTGCACCGTCGGCTGTGACTGCGACCGCTACATGGAGATCTGGAACAATGTCTTCATGCAGTTCAACCGCCAGACAGATGGCGAGTTGGTGCCGCTACCGAAACCGGCTGTCGACACCGGCATGGGTCTAGAACGACTTACCACTGTAATGCAAGGTGTTCTATCAAACTACGACACCAACCTTATGCGCGATATCATCGGCTATATTGAAAAGCTTTCCGGAAAAACCTACGGTGATAACCCTGAGGATGATGTCTCGATGCGGGTCATGACCGATCACAGCAGGGCCACAGCTTACCTGATCGCTGACGGCGTCATGCCGAGTAACGAAGGACGCGGTTATGTGCTGCGCCGCATCATGCGTCGTGCCATGCGTCATGCCAAGATGCTCGGCTTTGCTGATCCCGTACTCTACAAGACGGCAGTTTTCGTCCTCGAATTTATGACCGAAGCCTATCCACAGGAAGCCGAACGCAAAAGCTTTGTCGCCAAAATCGTTGAGAAGGAAGAAGAACGTTTTATCCAGACTCTCGACAACGGCCTGCGTATCCTCAACGAAGAGGTCGACCGCCTGCTCCGTGAGAAATCAACAGTGATTCCCGGCAACGTGCTTTTCAAACTCTACGATACCTACGGGTTCCCGACCGACCTGACGGCTGACATCGTTGAAGCAAAAGGCCTTACCATCGATGATGCCGGATTCGAAACCTGCATGGAAGAGCAACGTCAGAAGGCTCGCGCGCACTGGAAAGGATCTGGCGAAGAGGCGATCGGTCCTGTTTATCGTGAGCTGGTCGAGCAGGGCAATACGGTGGACTTCTGTGGTTATAATGAGTTGCAGGCGAGCAGCCGCATTGCAGCAATCCTGCACGATGGTGAGCAGGTCAGTCAGGCCGGTGCCAGTGAACGGGTCGAGATCATCACTGAATCAACACCTTTCTATGGCGAATCGGGCGGTCAGGCCGGTGATATCGGCACGATCAGCGCACCGGGACTCAGGATAGAAATCACCGGCACGATAAAACCGTTACCGGAACTGATTGTTCACATTGGCAAAGTTGTCGAAGGGACCCTGGTGATCGGCCAGAAGGTTGAACTCGCAGTTGATGCTGCAGCTCGTCAGGCAACCGCCCTGAACCACACCTCAACCCATATCCTGCAGGCTGTCCTGGTCGAGGTACTCGGCGACCACGTCAAGCAGGCAGGCTCCCTGGTTGCTCCGGAGCGCCTGCGCTTCGACTTCAGTCATTTCTCGGCGGTGACCGCCGAAGAACTGCGTCGCATCGAAACCGAGGTCAACGAACGCATCCGTGAGAATCGTGCCGTGGAAACTCGGGAAATGGCCGCTGATGAGGCGGTCGCTGCCGGTGCGACGGCTCTCTTCGGCGAGAAATACGGTGAACGTGTCCGGGTCGTCAATCTTGGCGACTTCAGCATGGAACTCTGCGGGGGCACTCACACTACCGCTGCAGGTGACATCGGTCTTTTCAAAATCATCCAGGAAACAGGGATTGCCGCTGGTGTCCGACGGATTGAGGCCGCTACCGGAACCCGTGCCCTGGACTTGGTGCAGCAACAGGAAGACGCCATCGGCCGCATGGCCGGCCTAGTAAAAAGCGACCGCCCTCAACTGGAGACCCGTCTGGTAAAGATGGTGGAACGCCAGAAAGAGTTGGAGCGTGTACTGGCCACCCTTGAGAGCCGGCTGAAAGCTGGCCAGGCCGATGACATCATGAACCAGGTTCAGGAAATCAACGGCATCAAGCTGTTGGCCGCCGAGGTAGATTCGGCAGACGGTAAGGGCTTGCGAGAGATGGCCGACAAGCTGCGTGACAAGCTCGGTTCCGGTGTGGTCGCCATAGGCTGCCCCTATGAAGGCAAGGTCAACCTGCTGGTTGCGGTAACTGCTGATCTGACCGAACAGTTGCACGCCGGCAAACTGGTGGCAGCCCTGGCCGCTGAAGTTGGCGGACGTGGTGGTGGCCGACCGGACCTTGCCCAGGCGGGTGGGAGCCAGCCGGAGAAACTGGACGGAGCCTTATGTAAAGTGTCCGAAATGATCCGTAGCGCTCTGGATAATTAACAGAAAACCCTGACTGCTGAGTATTACTGCGGAGTCAGTATGCGACTTGAAATGCGGGGAGAGCCCCGGTTATTGCAACAGGCTGAAGCACCGGCCATCCTCGTCGTTGACGATGAGCCGATTATCCGCGACCTCTGCGCCCGAACCTTGAAGGACTATCGCATTCTCCAGGCAGAGAATGGCCAGGAGGCTTTGCGAGTACTGGACCACGAGACAGTGGATCTTATTCTGGTCGATGTCATGATGCCGGTCATGAATGGACTTGAACTGCTTCAGAAAATCAAGGAGCAGGACCCCGAACAACTGGTCATTGTTATGACCGGTTATGCTGACAAGGATATCATCCTTCGAGCCCTCAAGGCTCATGCCGATGATTTCATCCACAAGCCGATCAACCTGTTACAGCTCAAAATATCAATAAAGAACGCTCTTGAGAAAAAAACCTTGCATCAGGAGCTGATGCAGTTGAAGCAGCTCGACCGCATCAAATCTGATTTTCTTGGACTTATCTCTCACAAACTGCGAACTCCGACAACATCCATCTCGCTCTTTATCCAGAATCTTGCCAGCGGCGCCATAGACATGGAGGATCCTGGGTTTGCCTCTGCCCTGGATGCCATTCGCGAAGAATCCGAGTACCTCGCCTACCTGATCCAGGATCTGCTCTACTACAGTGACATTATCCTTAAGAGCAGTGCGGGTAATACCGCCAGGGAAGATCTGAAGGAAATTACCAGCGCCATTCTGGCTGAAAAGCGTCAAGTGATTGAACAGAAAGGGCTGGCTCTGCACTCTTTCCTGGCGGAACATTGGCCGATTGTAATTGTCGACCGTCGCCGCATAACCTTTGCCCTGAATGCGCTTCTAGACAATGCCATAAAATTTACCCCCCGGGGCGGCGAGATCACTCTTTCGGGTGAAGTTAGCGAAACCGAAATCACCTTCACCATTACCGACAACGGGCCCGGGATTCCTCCCGAAGAGGCTGCCAAGATCTTCGAAAAATTTTACCAGATTGACCCACAACATACTGGCCAGGTCCGAGGCTTCGGTCTGGGTCTCTTTTATGCTCGCCAGTTTATTCGTGATCATGGCGGTGTTATCAATCTCAACAGCACTCCAGGCAAGGGGACCGAAGTCACCATCCGACTGCCTCTCCTGCCGATTACACCCTCCGACTGAGTAGATGTAAGGCCACTCTTCCCTTTGTCACAGATCACCATTCAGTATTAATTTGACACAGTAGAATTTCCATAGACCCTTCTTTCTTTCATCCAGAACGTACACTCCTGTTTCACAATGAATTTGCGGCTTTCACATCTTGACCGTTACAGGCATTTTACTTTGTCTCCCCGCGTGGTTATGTTATATTCTGATATTTTTTGCAGAGTTAAAATAAGCTTTAACGAGAGGCTCGAGATGTTCAAAGGGACAACTATTCTTTGTGTGCGCCGTGGGACTGAAGTCGCTATGGCCGGCGATGGTCAGGTCAGCCTCGGTAATACCATCATGAAGCATACCGCCAGAAAACTTCGGTACATGTATGACGATCAGGTGATCGCCGGTTTTGCTGGCAGTACAGCCGACGCTTTCACCCTCTTTGAAAAGTTTGAGGCCAAATTACAGGAGTATCGTGGCAACCTGCAACGAGCAGCCGTTGAACTCGCCAAGGACTGGAGGACGGACCGCGTTTTGCGGCATCTGGAAGCGCTTCTCATCGTTGCCGATCGTCAAGCGACCCTGGTGTTATCCGGAGTCGGCGATGTAATCGAACCGGAACACGGCATTGCTGCAATTGGTTCCGGCGGTACCTTTGCACAGGCAGCGGCGCGAGCCTTGGTCGACCACACGGAACTTTCCATGGCCCAGGTTGCCGAGGAGTCTTTGAAGATTGCGGCAGACATCTGCGTTTACACCAACGACCAAATCATTGTGGAGACCCTGTCGTGAACAACTTCACTCCCCGGGAAATTGTCTCCGAGCTTGATCGTTATATCGTCGGTCAGAACAACGCCAAGCGAGCAGTAGCTGTCGCCTTGCGCAACCGCTGGCGTCGCCAACAGGTTGATCCGGAGCTTCGGGAAGAAATTGCACCGAAGAATATCATCATGATCGGGCCGACCGGAGTCGGTAAAACTGAAATCGCCCGGCGCCTGGCACGCCTGGCTCAGGCTCCGTTTGTCAAGGTCGAAGCCAGCAAATTCACCGAGGTTGGTTATGTCGGTCGCGATGTTGAAAGTATGGTGCGTGACCTGATCGAGCTGGCCATCGTGATGGTTAAAAACGAGGAAGCAAAAAAACAACAGATTAAGGCTGAGGACCTGGCCGAGGAACGACTGCTCGACCTGCTTCTCCCGGGAGAGCAGCAGCCGACAGAATCTGACGAAGCCTCCAGTGGGGGCAGAACCAGGGACAAGCTTCGCCAACTGCTACGTATGGGTGAGCTCAACGAGCGTATGGTTGAGATCGAAATGCAGGACAACCAGATGCCGAGCATGCAGATTTTCGGTCCACAGGGTCCCGAAGAAATGGGCTTCAACATCAAGGAAATGTTCGGCAACATCTTTCCGAAGAAGACCAAGAATCGCCGCATGAAGGTCTCTGAGGCCCAGCAACTGCTGATTGAAATCGAGGCGGAAAAACTGGTGGATATGGACAAGGTCCAAACTCTCGCCATAGAGCGTACCGAGCAGAATGGCATCATTTTTATTGATGAAATCGACAAGATTGCCAGCCGCGAGGGTGGCCACGGCCCGGAAGTTTCCCGCGAAGGAGTGCAACGCGACATTCTGCCGATTGTCGAGGGGAGTACGGTCAACACCAAGTATGGCCCGGTTAAAACCGACCATGTCCTCTTTATTGCGGCCGGCGCATTTCACGTCGCCAAGCCCTCAGACCTGATTCCGGAACTGCAGGGCCGTTTTCCTATCCGGGTTGAACTTGAAAGCCTTGAGGAAGCCGACTTTGTCAGGATACTGACTGAACCGAACAACGCCTTGATTCGCCAATACCAGGCACTCATGGCAACAGAAGGCATCAACCTTGAGTTCAGCGAAGATGCGATCCGTGAAATTGCCAGAACGGCAGCCAGCGTTAACGAGCGCACAGAGAATATCGGAGCGCGACGCTTGCATACGATTATGGAGACCCTGCTTGAAGAGCTATCTTTCAACGCTCCGGAACGACCGGATAAAAGGTTCCCGATCGATGACGCCTTTGTACGTGAGCGTCTTGCTAAAATTGCTGATGACGAGGATCTGTCGCGTTATATTCTTTAGGAGTCTGTCGACCTTGACAGGATAAATCATGCAAGAACTGATCAAAAAAGCCAATATCCTTATGGAGTCGCTACCCTACATCAAGCGCTTTGCTGACAAAACTATTGTCATAAAGTACGGCGGCAATGCCATGGTGGAGGAGCCTCTCAAGGAATCCTTTGCTAAAGACATCATCCTGATGAAATACATCGGTATAAATCCGGTCGTGGTACACGGTGGTGGACCACAGATCGGCAGTGTCATGGAGAAGATGGGACTTGAATCGCGGTTCGTGCGTGGCATGCGTGTTACAGACAGCGCGACCATGGATGTTGTCGAAATGGTACTGGGCGGACGGGTCAACAAGGAAATCGTTGCCAACATCAATCGTCACGGCGGGCGAGCCGTCGGCCTGACCGGTAAGGATGGCGACTTGATCAGGGCCCGGAAAATGGAGATGAAGACGATCAATCCCGATACGCTGACACCCGAGATCATTGATATCGGGCATGTCGGTGAGGTGGAAAGTGTTCGCCCGGAGATCATTCAGGCTCTGGAGCAAAACAACTTCATCCCGGTAATTGCCCCGGTCGGCGTTGGCGAGGCCGGTGAGACGTACAACATCAATGCTGACCTGGTCGCCGGACAGATAGCCGCTGCTCTCAAGGCAGAGAAGTTGATCCTGCTAACCGACATCGAAGGTATCAAAAGCAAATCAGGAGAACTGATTTCAAACATCGATGTTGGTGATGTACAGGGTCTGATCGACGACGAAACAATCAGCGGCGGCATGATTCCAAAGGTGACCTGTTGTCTGGATGCCGTTCTCGCAGGTGTTCGCAAGGCACATATTGTCGATGGCCGGGTTGAACACGCCTGTCTTCTTGAGATCTTTACTGACAAAGGCATTGGCACGGAAGTCGCGAAGTTCAAAGAAAAACAGCCTTAAAGCTGTAAGCTGTAAGTCAGAACCTTTAACCCGGATCTTCTACGTTTCACGGATAACGCCATGAGCACTTCTACAGACTGGATCAACAGAGCCGACAAGCATGTCATGAAGACCTACGGGCGCTACCCGATCGTCGCACAGCGTGGTGAAGGTTGCCGCCTATGGGATGTCGACGGCAAATCCTATCTCGATTTCCTCGCCGGAGTGGCAGTCAACAATCTCGGCCACTGTCATCCAAAAGTAGTTGCCGCACTGCGGGAACAAGCGGGCAAATTGCTGCATTGCTCTAACTTCTACCATATCCCCTTGCAGATAGAACTGGCGGAATGGCTCTGTGAACAATCCTTTGCCGACCGTGCCTTCTTCTGTAACTCGGGCGCCGAAGCCAACGAAGCAGCAATGAAACTGGTGCGCAAACACAGTCGGGAAAAATATGGTGAAGACCGTTTCGAAGTGATTACCGCACTGGCCTCCTTCCACGGCCGTACTATCGGCACCATCAGTGCCACTGGCCAGGAGAAGGTCAAGGCCGGCTTCACACCACTGGTTCCCGGCTTCAGGTACGTGCCTTTCGGTGACCCGGATGCGATGCGTCAGGCCATCACGCCGAGCATCTGCGCAATCATGCTGGAGCCAGTGCAGGGCGAAGGCGGTGTCAACGTACCACCGCCCGGTTATCTCAAGGCCGTTCGTGACATCTGCGACGAATTTGACCTGGTGTTGATCTACGATGAGGTCCAGGTCGGCTGCGGCAGAACCGGTACTCTCTGGGCGTATGAGCAGGAAGGGGTTGCCCCGGATATTCTGACCCTTGCCAAAGCTCTGGCTGGCGGCCCACCGATCGGCGCCATGCTGACTACTGAGGAACTGGCCAAAAGGCTTGGCCCCGGATCTCATGGTTCGACCTTCGGCGGTAACCCGTTGATTTGCTCAGCAGCTCTGGCTGCAATGCAAACGATGGTCGATGATGGCGTTCTGGATAACTGTCGGACCATGGGTAACTCCCTGACCGGGCAGCTTGAGCAATTAAAAAACAAATATACCTTTATCAAGGAAGTTCGTGGTCGAGGTCTGATCATAGGCATGGAAATGACCATTGAAGGTGGAGCGCTGGTCCATGCTGCCATGGAACGTGGCCTGTTGATTAATTGTACCGTCGGCAACGTTTTGCGCTTTCTGCCGCCGCTGATCGTCAGCCGGGCAGAAATTGATGAAGCCATTACAATCCTTGATGAAGTACTGGCTACCGTTGAAGCCTCTGGACCATGCTGACACAATGGATCATGCCGGTTGAACAGCTGCCATTCTGTTGAATAGCTGTAACCCTTTAAGGAGTCACTACTGTGAATAAAGACTTTCTCTGTCTCAGTGACTGGAGCCTCGAAGATCTGGAAAAAATCTTTGCGCTGACCAGCGACCTGAAATCCAAGCAAAAGGCCGGGATACAACATCACCTGCTGGCAGGCAAGACCCTTGGCATGCTCTTCGAAAAGAGCTCGACACGCACCCGTGTCTCCTTCGAGGCCGGCATGTTCCAATTGGGTGGGCACGCGCTTTTTCTGGCTTCCGGAAACACCCAGATGGGCCGCGGAGAGCCGATCAAGGACACCGCCCGCTGTATGGCCCGTTATGTCGACGGCGTCATGATCCGTACCTACTCACAGCAGGGAGTTGAAGAGTTTGCTCAATACAGTTCCGTACCGATAATTAACGGTCTAACCGACCTTTATCATCCTTGTCAGGTGATGGCTGATCTCTTCACTGTTATCGAACACAGGGGAGACTACCGTGAGCTTTCCTACTGCTGGATCGGTGACGGCAACAACATGGCTAACAGCTGGATTAACGCTGCGGCAGCTTTTGGTTTTGAACTACGCGTGGCAACGCCGGCAGGTTATGAACCGGATGCTGAGGTCTGCCAGCGTGCGGCTGATGCCGGGGCCAGAATTCTTTACACCAACGATCCGAGCGAAGCCGCACGTGGTGCACAGGTCCTGAATACCGATGTCTGGGCAAGCATGGGACAGGAAGATGAACAACAGGAGCGCGAAAAGGCTTTTTCAGGTTACCAGATTAACATGGACCTGCTTGCCCTGGCAGACCCTGATTGCGTAGTTATGCACTGTCTCCCAGCCCATCGCGATGAAGAGATCACCGAAGAGGTCATGGAGAGCCGTCATGCGATCATTTACGATGAAGCCGAAAATCGCCTGCATGTGCAAAAGGCCATTCTGGCAACTTTGATGGGTTGACCCCGAGAGGCGCGTGGCGCGTGGCGCGAAAAGACTCTCAAACAATTGAGATATCTATACAGATGAAAATCATTTGTCCCCATTGTAATTTTTCTAAAACTGTCGACCCGGCCAAGCTCCCTGATCGCCCGGTCAAGGTGAACTGCCCAAAATGTAGCAAAGGTTTTACCTTTGACAAATCGGAACTCCCTGTGAGCACGGCAGGCACAAAAAATGAGACCACGCAGCCAGAGCAAACCACTTGCCCTGCTTGTGGTCTTGTACAGAATAAAAGTGACCACTGTAGCGGTTGTGGCGTCGTTTACACAAAATTCCAGGCCCGGCAAAAAGAAAATAGCCAGACGACTCAAAGCGTTGATGTGTTGAACGGTAATCTTGCCGAACTGCGCCGCAAGGCTACGGATCAGACACCTCTGTATCGACCGAAAGCAGGCTTCTGGATTCGCGTTGTCGCCTCTCTGCTCGACTCCTTCCTGCTGGGGATGGTGCAGTTCATACTCAGCCTGCTGATCGGCCTGGTTATAGGTATGATGGGGATTGCCATCGAGGGAGATCCAGCCATCAATACGGTTATCTGGCTGTTCGGTGTATCACTCAGCATCGGTTATGCTGTTTTCTTTACCGGTTACTGCGGACAGACTCCAGGCAAGATGGCTGTGCGCATCAAGGTCATTCGCACCGATGGCAGTCCGCTCACCTATGGCCGCGCTGCTTTGCGCGAAGTCCTCGGTAAATTTATTTCCGGTATCCTGCTCGGCATCGGCTACATTATGGTCGCTTTCGACAGTCAGAAGCAGGGACTGCATGACAAAATTGCCGATACTTATGTAATAAAACTCTAGGGACGCGGGACGAGGAACGCGAAAACCTTACCAGCGACCGGTGGACCATAATTCGTCAATCATTAAGGAGCATTTTTCAATGTCAAAACCACAAGTCAAAAAAGTTATCCTCGCCTATTCCGGGGGACTTGATACCTCGATCATTCTCAAATGGCTGATCGAGGAATACGATTGTGAAGTCGTCGCCTTCTCGGCTGACCTCGGTCAGGGCGAAGAACTCGACGGCATCCCGGAGAAGGCCAAAAACACCGGCGCTAGCGCCTGTCACATTCTCGATCTGCGTGAAGAGTTTACCCGAGACTTCGTCTTCCCGATGTTTCGCGCCAACGCCATCTACGAAGGGCGCTACTTCCTCGGCACCTCGATTGCCCGGCCGCTGATTTCCAAGGCACAGATGGAAATCGCAGCCAACGAAGGTGCCGACGCCGTTTCCCACGGTGCCACCGGCAAAGGCAACGACCAGGTTCGTTTTGAACTGGCCTACTATCACTTCGATCCTTCTGTGACCGTAATCGCGCCCTGGCGTGAGTGGGATTTAAACAGTCGGACCGCTCTGGAAGAATATGCTCGCAAGCACAGCATTCCGGTGCCGACCAGCAAGAAATTTCCATGGAGCTCCGATCGCAACCTGCTACATATTTCCTTTGAAGGCGACGTGCTCGAAAACCCATGGGCCGAAGCTCCAGAAGAAATGTACGTACTGACCGTACGCCCGGAAGATGCCCCGGACCAGCCGGAATTTGTCGCGATCGATTTTGAGAAAGGCGATGCTGTGGCTGTCAACGGCGAGCGCCTTTCACCGGCCAACCTGCTGGCAAAACTGAATGAACTGGGCGGCAAGCATGGTATCGGCCGCGTCGACCTGATGGAAAACCGATTCGTCGGCATGAAGAGCCGCGGTGTTTACGAGACCCCCGGCGGCACCATTCTCGAAGAAGCTCATCGCGCCGTGGAATCGATCACCATGGACCGCGAGGTCATGCACCTGCGCGATTCTCTGATCTCCCGCTACGCTACTATGGTCTATAACGGCTTCTGGTTCGCTCCCGAACGTCTGGCCCTGCAAGCCCTGATTGACCAGACCCAGCAAACCGTCAACGGCAAGGCGCGCATCAAGCTCTACAAAGGGCATTGCCGCGTAGTTGGCCGCGACTCGGATACAGACAGCCTGTTCAATGTCGATTTCGCCACTTTCGAGGCGGACGAGGTCTACAACCAGGCCGATGCCGAAGGGTTCATCAAGCTTAATGCCTTGCGTTTGCGCATTGCATCGATGCAGAGGGAAGCAAACAAGTAGCGGTTCGTGGTTCGTGGTAAAAATCTTTTTGTCTTTCCACACACCACGAACCACGTTCCACGTACCGGTTTCTGATTTATGGAATTTAAAAAACAATCGATCAAAACCTCCGTCGTTGCGTGCATCATCGACGAACAGGAGCGTGTTCTCCTCACCCGGCGCTGCATTGAACCGTTTTGTGGCCAGTGTGTCATGCCCGGAGGCAAGGTCGACCATGGCGAGCCACTACTGGAGGCATTGCACCGCGAAGTTCGTGAAGAGGTCGGTATCGAAGTTCACATTGATGGTTTGCTTGATGTCTATGAGCATGTTGCCCTGGGCGACAATAACGATCACTACGTGATCCTTTATTACCGGGCACATCCTTTGACTGTCGAACTACAGCCGAACAACCAGGAAGTAACAGAAGCCTGCTGGGTTCCGGCAGAGCAGCTGGCAACATACAACATGACACCCGGCACCCGGCACATCCTTGCTCAGGTCTATCCTGATACGTTGAAAGACCCGGGTGAACCAGCTGATGAACTGGCTAACCGGAATGAAGCCGAAACTATTGGCCTGTAAACCCAACCTGCCGCAAGTTCAGGGCCGCACATTTGAAGGGATAAGAGAACCATGAACGACAAACTCTGGGCCGGACGTTTCACACAACCGACCGATGCCTTTGTCGAAGAATTCACCGCTTCGATCAACTTTGACCAGCGCCTGTACCGCTACGACATCCTCGGCTCCGTCACCCATGCCAGGATGCTCGCCCGTCAGGAGATCATTGCTGACAACGAAGCCGAAACGATTATCCAGGGTCTCAACGAGATCCTTGCGGAAATCGAAGCGGGCAAGTTTGTCTTTTCGGTAGCCCGCGAAGATATTCATATGAATATCGAAGCCCGCTTGATAGAAAAGATCGGTGCAGTCGGCGGCAAGCTACATACCGCCCGCTCCCGCAACGACCAGGTCGCCCTTGACGTGCGACTCTATCTGCGTGATGAAGTCGATGCCATTGCAAAAGCTCTCAAGCAACTGCAGTCGGCCCTGCTCGATCAGGCCGAGGCCAATCTCGATGTCATTATGCCTGGGTACACTCATCTGCAGACCGCCCAACCGGTGCTCTTTGCCCATCACATGCTGGCTTATGTGGAGATGCTGGCTCGGGATACCGGCCGTCTGCATGACCTGCGCAGTCGGCTCAACCTGCTTCCGCTCGGTGCGGGGGCCCTGGCGGGCACGACCTTCCCCATTGACCGCGAGTGGGTTGCCGAACAACTCGACTTTGCCGGTGTGACGCGCAACAGCCTGGACTCAGTCTCCGATCGCGACTTTGCCCTCGAATTCTGCAGTTTTGCCTCGATCATGATGATGCACCTGTCGCGCCTCTCCGAAGAATTGATCCTCTGGTCGAGCGCCGATTTTGCCTTCATCGACCTCTCTGATGGTTTCTGCACCGGCAGTTCCATCATGCCGCAGAAGAAGAACCCCGACGTTCCCGAACTGGTGCGGGGTAAAACCGGTCGAGTCTATGGCAACCAGGTTAGCCTGTTGACCCTGATGAAGTCTCTGCCACTGGCCTACAACAAGGACATGCAGGAAGACAAGGAACCGCTCTTTGACACCATTGACACAGTGCGCGGTTCGCTCAAGGTTTTTGCCGAGATGATCGCCGAGATGGCTGTCAAACCGGAACAGATGCGGATTGCCGCCGGACGCGGCTTCTCCACCGCCACCGATATCGCCGATTACCTGGTCCGCAAGGGACTGCCCTTCCGCAACGCTCACGAAGTGGTCGGCAAAACCGTGCGCTATTGCATAGAGAACAGCAAAGACATCCCGGGGTTGACCCTGGAGGAGTTCAAACAATTCTCTGCCGACATAGATGTCGACATCTTCGATTACATCACCCTTGAATCCTCGGTGAATGCTCGCAAGGCAACCGGCGGCACCGCCCGCTCGTCCGTCGAAAAAGAAATCATCCTGGCCCGCCAGGCTCTGAAGGAAAGCTAAGAATGAAAATTTTCAGTGGTTTGCAATATTTAAGGTTTTCCGCGCCACGCGCCACGCGCTACGCGCTCCTCATCACAATCAGTCTCTTTTTGATTGTGATGACCGTCGGTTGCGGCAAAAAGGGCCCTGTACGACCAAAGCTTGCCACGCTTCCCGAAGCCCCGAAAGAAGTAACCTTGCATCAGCAGGGGAACCTCTTCGTGCTTGGCTGGACAATTCCAACGGCAAACCAAGACGGCAGCGACGCTGAAGATCTGACCGGATTCCGCATCAAACGTCTGACCTATGATGCTGTGGAAGGCTGTCCTACCTGCCGGGACCCACAGGTTGAAGTAGCAGAATTCGACATCAAATATCCCGCTCCGGGACAACGTATCGGCAAGCGACTTTACTGGCGCGATCTGAATATTCAGCTCGGCAACGGTTACCGCTACGCCATCATACCTGTGACTCTCGGTGGTCTGGAAGCGCCGGCCGCCAAAATTCACCTGGCCATGCAACAACCCCCACCATCGCCGACCGCCTTGCAGGTTGAAGCCGGAGATGCCCAGGTTTCGGTACAATGGGCCGCTCCCGCTCTATCTGCGGACATGGAACTGGTCGGTTATAATCTCTATCGCCGACAAGCAAAAAGACCGTTTCCAATTATTCCGGTCAACGTCAAGCCGCTGACGGCAACACGTCTACTTGATCGCGGCCTCGATAACGGACGAGCATACGAATACCGCGTCAGTGCACTGGTTCGTATCGGCGATCTACTACTGGAAAGTATGGCAACCCCCGGGGCCTTGATCACCCCGCAGAAAGGGCGCTGATACGCCCTTTACAAGAACCTGACGCTATGTTAGGTAGGTGGTTTACTGCCGTAGTTAAGGAATATTTTTTATATATCCGCAGTTAAGGAGAAAATCATGTTCAGTGGATCCATGGTAGCTATCGTCACCCCTTTCGACAGTCAGGGGCAGTTCGCCGAGGAGACCTATCGCCAATTGATCGATTTCCAGATCGAAAACGGCACAGATGTCATCGTCCCTTGTGGCACGACCGGCGAATCGGCAACCCTCGACGTTGATGAGCACGAGTACGTCATCAAGGTCTGCCTCGATCAGGTCAACAAACGTGTTCCGGTTATCGCCGGCACCGGGGCCAACAACACCGCTGAAGCGATCCACCTGTCGAAAAATGCCAAGGCCATGGGTGCCGACGGTCTGCTGCTGGTCTGCCCTTACTACAACAAACCCTCCCAGGAAGGGATCTACCAGCATTACAAACTTCTGGCTGAAGAGGTTGCCCTGCCCCAGGTCCTCTACAATGTGCCTGGCCGTACCGGCGTCAACATGACTGCCGACACCACTGTCCGTCTGGCTGAATTTGCCAACATCGTGGCGATCAAGGAAGCCTCCGGCAGCCTGACCCAGGTCTCGGAAATTCTTGCCAGGGCCGGCGACAAGATCGACGTTATTTCCGGAGACGACTTTCTGACCTTTCCGATGATGGCCTGTGGCGCCAAGGGGGTCATATCCGTGTCAGCCAATGCCGTTCCGGCACGAGTCAAGGCAATGGTCAAAGCCACTGCGAACGGCGATTACGTTACTGCTCGTAAGCTGCACCTCGAACTGCTCGAGTTCCACACTGCCATGTTTATCGAGTCCAACCCGGTTCCAGTCAAAAAGACGCTGGAGTTGATGGGCAAGATTGAAGCGAATGTCCGTCTGCCATTGGTCGATATGGGCGATGCAACACTTGAGAAGCTGAAATTAGTTTTGAAAAAGTATGAATTAATCTGAACGAAATATTATGAGTTAACGCAAAGACGCACAGAGCGCCAAGGTTTTTGTTGTTCTTTGTTCTTTTGCGTCTTGAATAGCCCCGCGAACGGGCGTTAAACAAAGGCATTCAAATGATTAGAGTTGCAGTTACTGGGGCCGCCGGCAGAATGGGCGGCCGTATCATTACCCTGGTTACCGAAGCCGAAGGACTTGAAGTGGCGGGAGCGATCGAAATGGCCGGGCACGCCAGACTTGGCGACGATGCCGGCTACATCGCCGGCTGTGGCGACCTCGGGGTTGCCATTACTGATTCCCTGGAGCAGGCACTGGCCAACGCCGATCTGTTGATCGACTTCACCTGGCCGGAAGTTACCATAGTCAACGCCGAAGTCTGCGCTAAGCTCGGCAAAGCCATGGTGGTCGGCACAACTGGTTTGAACCCGGAGCAGCGTGACGTCATCACAAGGGTCTCTGAATCAACCCCCGTGGTCTTTGCACCGAACATGAGTGTCGGTGTCAACGTCTGTTTCAAGCTGCTCAAAGATATGGCCAAAACCCTAGGTGACGGTTTTGATGTCGAGATCGTCGAGCTGCATCACAACAAGAAAAAAGATTCACCTTCCGGCACTGCCGTACGCATGGGTGAAATCGTTGCCGATGCCCTCGATCGCGATTACAACCAGGTCGCCAACTATCACCGTGAAGGGATGTGTGGCGAGCGGACTGCTGAGGAGATCGGAATGCAGACCGTACGCGGCGGAGACATCGTTGGCGAGCACACCGTCTACTTCATCGGCATGGGTGAACGGATCGAGCTGACCCATCGCGCCATGAGCCGTGACATGTTTGCCCGTGGAGCAGTACGCGCTGCTGGGTGGCTGGGCGGTAAGGATGCCGGGCTTTATGATATGCAGGATGTTCTGGGCCTTAAATGAGGCCTAATCGTGGCGCGTGGCGAGTAGCGCGTGGCGTGATAAACCTCCAAACCTTATAAACTACAGACCTATAGATTTCCGCGCCACGCGCCACGCGCCACGCGCCACTTTTGACTTCCAAGCGGAGGATGTAACTTAAATGGCACGCATCAATGATTCATATTTAAAACTCCAAGCAGGATATTTATTCCCCGAAATCGGTCGCCGGGTGAAAGAGTTTACCGACGCCAACCCCGAGGCCTCGGTAATCCGCCTCGGCATCGGCGATGTCACCTTGCCATTGGCTCCGGCAGTACTTAAGGCCTTCCATGAAGGCGTAGACGACATGGCCAGGGGCGAGAGCTTCCATGGTTATGGTCCCGAACAGGGCTACGACTGGCTCTCCCAGATAATTATCGACAAGGCATACAAGCCTCTTGGCGTCGCCCTGAAAACCTCGGAAGTGTTTATCTCCGACGGTTCCAAGTGCGACTGCGCCAACATCCTCGATATCTTCGACCTCGGCAACAAGGTTGCCATCTGCGACCCAGTCTATCCGGTTTACAACGACACCAACGTTATGGTGGGCCGCACCGGAGAAGCAGATGACAAGGGCTACTACGCTGGCATCCACTACATGCCCTGCACCGGAGCCAATAATTTCTCTCCGTCAATCCCGAACGAGAAGATCGATGTAATCTATCTCTGCTACCCGAACAATCCAACCGGGGTTGTGGCCACCAGGGACGACCTGAAAAAATGGGTTGACTATGCCTTGGCCAACAATGCTGTGATTCTCTTCGATGCCGCCTACGAGGCGTTCATCACCGAAGCGGATATCCCCCACTCGATCTACGAGATTGAAGGCGCTAAGCAATGTGCCATCGAGTTCCGTTCCTTCTCCAAGACAGCCGGCTTCACCGGTGTGCGCTGCGGACTGGTGGTCGTCCCGGAGGAACTGATGGGCACCACCGCCAGCGGCGAAAAGTACAGCTTCAACAAACTCTGGAACCGCCGTCAGACTACTAAATTTAACGGCGTCTCCTACCCGGTGCAGAAGGCCGCTGCTGCAGTCTACTCCGATGAGGGTTGGTCTCAAATCAAGGAGAACATCGACTACTACATGGAGAACGCCCGCATTATCCGCGAGAGCCTGACCTCAGCCGGCATCACCTGCTTCGGCGGCGTCAATGCTCCCTACATCTGGCTGGAAACTCCCGAAGGGATGAGCAGTTGGGATTTCTTCGACAAGCTTTTGAACGAATGCCATGTGGTCGGCACCCCCGGCAGCGGCTTCGGCCCCTCTGGCGAAGGCTACTTCCGCCTTTCAGCTTTTGGTGATCGCGGTAATGTTGAGACTGCGGTGCAGCGGATCAAGGAAAAGTGGGGTAAATAAGAGAACAAAAGGGCGGCCAAATTGGTCGCCCTTCATTGTAAATAATACAGCAGGAGATTTACTGTTTCGTCAAATACTTAGGCTTTTCGATCTTAAAAAACTTTCGTAACATCTCATACATCCCCTTTATCCCTCGCCAGAGGATCGGCAGCAGCCAGATCATCAGCACCACAAAGATCACCAGGAAAATGAGAAATACCAGGGGATAATGCAGTGCCGCCCATAGACCGCCGAAAACCAAGGTGTCTTCTGCAAGAGAAACGCCGATATTGCTGAATGGCTCCGGTGAAGTATTCACCAGAAGACGGGTGCTCGCCTTGGTCAGATGGGTCGCTGCGGTCAAACCACCGCCGACCAGGGCGGCCGAAAGAGTAAACGATGGGTCGACTTCGGCAACGGCAGATGCGGCCAAGACCGCACCGGCGGGGATACGGATAAAGGTGTGCAAAGTGTCCCAGGCGCTATCGACGCCGGGTATCTTGTCGGCAAAGAACTCGATGCAATACATGAGTCCGGCAGCGCCGATAACTATGGGATTCTGCAGAACCTGCAGGGTTTCCGGCAGGGTTATGTTACCCGAAGTTCCGAGCAGACCAAGGACCAGTATTGCTGCATACAGGTTGACCCCGCTCGCCCAGGCAACTCCCATAGAGAGTGCGATGTAAGATAAAATTTCTTGCATAGAAAATCGCCCCTGGCAACCAGTTTATTGATAGTCCAACAGGCTGCTAGACTCCTGATTCTATAATAACTGGCGACAACAAACCAGAGTTCCCGGAGGAACGATGGTTTTCTTTGCACGCCTCCCTTTAATCTTTGCGGCTTTGTGTTAAATATTTATAGGCCTTGATTATACCTGAATCAGTGAACTCATTGTAGGCAGAAGGCGCAGGGGAACGTGGAGAAACGCTATGGGAAGAAAGTTGAATTCGACTATCCATCGTGACCTGATCAAGCGTTTGATCATTGCCACCATGGCAATTTCAATCATAATCGTTGCGATTGCATACTTCCTTGAACGTAGCCGTATCATCAACGAAATCACTTTTTTTGCCAGTCAACGTGCTTTGCAAATCAACCAGAACATTTATGACCTGCTCGATGATCCCGAGAATCTAGACGCTGATCAGTTGCTAAGCCGTATCAAGGGGAATCATGGCCCTGTTCGTCAACGGACCGGTTATTTCCCGGTAGCAGCCTTCTACGATCTACAGGGACAGAAAATAGTTGAAAACATTGACCCGGGGTACCCTGACGGACAGACTCTGCGTGAGCTCCTTGATACAAAAACTCTCCTACAAAAGGCTGCCGATGGCGTGGTAGCAGAACCGATCCGGATTGCCGACAAACCGGTTGTTCGGGTCGGGCTGCCCCTGAACAATCGTCATGGGGCCCCTGTTCTGAGAGTTGTTGGTATCTATGCCCTCTCGGATGTCGCCCTGGCTGAATTCAACCAGCGAATGCAGCGAGCTCTCCTGTTTGTCATGCTGATTGTGGCAACCAGCGCCCTTGTTCTTTACCCGGTGGTTCTTGGACTGATCCGCCGTGTCGAAGGGCTCTCGTTGCGCCTGCTCGATGCCAACCTGGAGATCATCAAAACCCTTGGCGGCGCTATTGCCAAGCGTGATAGCGATACAGATGCTCACAACTATCGGGTTACACTCTATTCAGTGCGCCTTGCCGAGGCTGTCGGCGTCGATGAACAGACAATGCAGGGTTTAGTCAAGGGGGCCTTTCTGCACGATGTAGGCAAGATCGGCACCGAAGACAGGATTCTGCTCAAGCCCGGCAAGCTGGATGATGACGAGTTTGCCATCATGCGCCAGCATGTGAAACACGGCATCGACATCGTGAACCGTTCCTCCTGGCTCGGGGATGCCGTCCCGATTGTCGGCTGTCATCATGAAAAATATGATGGGTCCGGTTACCCGAACACCTTGCAAGGTGAGGATATCCCGGTTGGAGCCAGGATTTTTGCTATTGCTGATGTCTTTGATGCTCTCACATCCGTACGGCCGTACAAAAAAGCATTTTCTATGGAACGATCCCTGGACATTCTTCTGGAAGGTCACGGCTCTCATTTTGACCCGGACCTGCTTGACCAGTTTGTCGCCCTGGCACCGGAACTGTACAACAACTTCGCCGGCGATGAATCCGATCATGTACGTAATGAAGTCTCGACCATCGTCAGCACGTACTTCCCGAAGGAGGACGAATCCTCCTGAGGACAGGCTGAACCCCGGGAGGGTGTCGGACTATAAGGACTTCTCTCTCAGACTCCTGGCCAGGATTTCGAAAGCCAGATCGTGGTCGGTTTCCGGGTTGAGCGCAGGTCCGAGCAGACGAACCAGCGCGGCCCGCTTGAGCAGACGGTCATCATAGCTGGCCTGGGGAGCCAAACGTCGCAATTCGTTCTTCAGGTGGGTAAAATTGAGATCGCGCGTAAACTGCATCGCATCACCGAGACCGTCGTAGTTCATCGCAGCCCGATCGAAGATTACCGTTACGCGTTCTTGCGTATACAACAAAAGGGTTTCGTCTCGTTCTTCGACAGTAATGACCGTCGCGCTCTTCACTTTCCTGGTCATCGGTATACCACCAGCAAGCAGGGTTTTACCGAGGCTGAATTTACGCTTCGTCTCTGTATCCGTGGTTTGCGACTGTCCGGCACTGCAGATGGCGACAAGCAGCAGATCAATCTTGCCGTAGGCAATGTCGCAGGTATCTCCACCGAACAACTCAAGCTGCAACGCCTGCGCCCCCAGTACAAAGCGGCGAACATGAAGCGGCGGCTTCCTGTTGCGCACAGCCACGGTATCAATCACCAATGCGGGGACTCCGTCCCGGGACAACCTGGCTGCCAACACCTCGGCCTGGTGCGGATCGGCAAAACTCGTGAGTACCGCTGGCCCGCCGCCGGAGATCTTTTGCCGAGCTTCGTAAACTACGGTGCCCAGCGTGTCGGCGATAATTTTGGCAACCACTGCCTCTTCTTTCTGCCAGCCATGTACTACGACAAGATGCATCTTGCTATCCAATCATAATAAACAAGTGAGGGGGAAACCGCTGTAAGCTTGTAAGCTTATGATAGTTTAACCCAGGAAGCTGCCGGACTTAACAAAAACCTGCTACGAAGTCATCAGGTCTCCCCTTTTTGTGTTTACTTGATATACTGGTTGTAGTGATGATGTTCACAATCAGGCAAAACACCATGAAAAAGATCCTGCTCATCGATGATGATCGTCTCTTTCTTGAATTTCTCACCAGCTATGTACGCGAACGTTATCCCAAGCTGGAAATCCTTGCATATGACAACTCGCTACAGGCACTAGCCCAGATTAATGCTGATCTCGATCTGCTATTGCTCGATCTGGAAATGCCTGATCTCGACGGCAGCAAACTGCTCTCCTACGCCATTGATAAGGGCGTAGACAAAAGGCGCATCATCATTCTTTCCGGTCGGGATGCAGACTACCTGCACAAACGCTTCCCCATGGGACAATGCCTGGCAGTATTGAACAAAAATGAAGCACGACAAAAGGTGGTGCTGGATATGGTTTTTGATTCTCTACAAAAGAAAGAGGAAGGATGATCCTCTTTCTTTTGAGAACGACAAAGGGCAGCCAATGGGCTGCCCTTTGTCGTTCCTGTCTGTTCACTCAAGCACGTCTGCTCACTCTAAAGAGAACAGCTCATATCCTCGCCACAGCACATTGGCGACTTGATCTTGCCATGCCCGTTCGGGCATTTTGAAACCTGTACGCTGTTACCATCACCCAGATCCAAGGTGTCATTTTCAAGTGGGCTATCACACTTGGCACAGGTTGCATTGACGCCCATTCCACATTTTGCACAGGTATAAGTTGCCATCTTGTCTCTCCTTTTTCTTGAATGTCAGGGAAGTAAACTACTTTATCTGACCGGTTATTTGTTTGCTTCCAAAACAACCGACAGACTCTCACTCACGATTAATCTTTTAACCGAATTCCGTCGTCTGTCAACTCGATCAGATCAGACTTGTACAGACCTCCAATACCTTTTTTGAAAAGTTTTTTGCTCATACCGAGCATCTTCTGAATCTGCTCTGATGGACTCTTGTCATGCAGCGGCAGAAAACCCTGGTGGTCCAACAAAGCTTTTATGATTTTCTCCCTGGCATCATCCCTGTCGCCCTTGGTACCCATACTCAGGGTACAGTCAATCTTTCCATCGGGGCGAATCTGGCGTATATAGCCTTTCAGTTGATCACCGTAATTGAGGCGATCACCGATCTCGTCACGGTAGAGCAAACCGCCGAAGCGATGGTTGACAATTACCTTGGCACCGAGTTCGGTGAACTGCCAGACAATCAGATCCACCTCCTGACCGTCACCAATGGTATTGTCGATACGGGAGAGACATTTATCGATACGCGCCGTACCGATTGGCCGACCCTCACGATCGAGTCGAACTTTGACCAGGTAATGACGACCGGGCTTCATCGTCTCCGACTGTTCTTTAAGCGGGACCAGAAGATCCTTGGCCAAACCCCAATCCATGAAGGCACCATGGACGTTGACCTGACTGGCACGCATCAGAGCAAACTCGCCGACTTCGGCATTTGGCTGCCTAAGGGTCGCTACCGGCTGCCCGGACATATCGATATAGACAAAAACCCTAAGCATATCACCTGGTTTGATCGCTTCATCAATTTCACTCTTCGGCAACAGGGCCTCTTCCCGGCCTTCTCGCAGCCAGGCACCATCTTCGTCAATCTCATGCACTTTGAGCAGGTTCATGTGGCCAACTTCAAGCATCTTAATTCTCCATTGAGATAAATCACTATAATTGCGCAGTTTAACACCAAGCCTCTGCCCCGAAGAAGAAAATCTACTACTGGCTTTTTCAGCAGGGTCATAATAACGCTGTGACCGTTTTACTTTGCATCACAGCAACCTTCTGCCATAATCCCCTGTATTTTCAAAAGAGAGTATTCATGGCATTTATCAATCTCCGCAATATCAGCCTGGCTTTCGGCGGGCCCCCTGTGTTCGAGGACATCTCCCTGCGCATTGCCAAAGGCGAGCGCATCTGCTTGCTCGGCCGCAACGGTACCGGCAAATCAACACTGCTTAAAGTGATTGCCGGAGAATTGCCCCCGGATGATGGAGTCATCGATCGCCAGCAGGGGTTGCGTGTTGCACGCCTGGAGCAGGACATTCCCCGCAACCTGCAAGGAACAATCTACGAAGCCATCGCACAGGGGCTAGGCCCTATCGGTGTGCACCTCAGCTGCTATCGCAAGCTGAGCCAGCGCATGGAACAGGGCGAAATTGATTTACACAACGAGCTCTCCGATGTGCAGCATGAACTCGAAAGTTGTGATGGTTGGGCGCATCAACAACGCATTGAGCAAGTTCTCTCCCGCCTCAAGCTGCCTGCTGATCACCTGGTTGCAACCCTCTCCGGGGGCCTGATGCGCAGAGTCTTGCTGGCCAGGGCACTTGCCGTCGATCCCGAGATCCTTTTACTCGACGAACCGACCAACCATCTTGATATAGAGTCGATTACCTGGCTGGAGGAGTTCCTGAAGCGCGAGAACCTGACCTTGGTCTTTGTTACCCACGACCGGGCTTTTTTACGTAACCTGGCAACCCGCATCGTTGAGATTGATCGCGGTCGTCTGTTTGATTTCGCCTGCGACTACGACACCTTTCTGCAACGTAAGGAAGAGCTACTACACGCAGAAAGCCAGGAAAACGCCAGATTCGACAAAAGAATGGCCGAAGAGGAAATCTGGATCCGCAAAGGGATCAAGGCTCGTCGCACCCGCAACGAAGGACGCGTGCGTGCGTTGCAGAAGATGCGTGAAGAACATCGTCAGCGACGGGAACGTATTGGTACAGCCCGCTTCAACCTGCAGGAGGCTGAACGTAGCGGCAAACTGGTTGCCAAAGTGGAAGGATTATCTTTTGCCTACGGTGATGCAAGCGTGGTCAAAAACTTCTCCACCACGGTGATGCGTGGTGACCGGATCGGCATCCTCGGTCCCAACGGCATTGGCAAAACCACTCTGCTCAAGCTGCTGCTCGGCGAACTGTCCCCCCAACAGGGCACGGTCAGACTCGGTACTAATCTGCAGATAATTTACTTCGCCCAATTGCGCGATCAACTCGATCCCGAGTTGACTGTTCAACAGAATCTGGCCGGAGATCAGGATACGGTGGTGATCGGTGGCAAATCCCGTCATGTGATCGGTTATCTGCAAGATTTTCTTTTTACACCCGACCGGGCCCGCAGTCCGGTTCGTATCCTCTCCGGCGGCGAACGTAACCGACTGCTGCTGGCCCGTCTGTTCACTCGCGAGGCCAATGTCCTGGTGCTCGACGAACCAACCAACGACCTCGACCTGGAAACTCTTGACCTACTTGAAGAATTACTGGCTGAGTTCAAAGGTACGCTATTCCTGGTCAGTCACGACCGAGCATTTCTTAACCGGGTTGTCACCAGCACCATTGTCTTTGAGGGCGATGGCCAGATCTGCGAATACGTCGGTGGCTATGACGACTGGCTTCGCCAGAAGCCACAGCCAGAGAGTGTTTTTAAAGCAAAAAAGCCATTGAAAGAGAAAGCAAAAAAAGAGCGCGCTCGCAAACTGACTTTCAAGGAAAAGCGTGAACTGGAAGAACTGCCACAGCAAATCGATGCACTTGAAACAGAGGCCGCAGAATTACATGCAAAGATGGCAAATCCGGATTTCTACCGAACAGCCGGAGAACAGGTCGCTGCGACCACGACACGACTGGAAACGATCGAAGCCGAGCTTGCTGGAAGCTATGTCCGCTGGGAAGAACTGGATGCCTTGAGTGATTGATGGCAACTGCATATTCATCCCCAAACAGATCTGGCCTTTCACTTTTTAAAGATTGCGTTATCCTTATCTCAGTAGCAATACAATGTTAGTTATGTTTACGGTGTAACAATGAGCATACTGATTATCGATGACTCGCTGGTTTCCAGAACCTTCATTTCCGACCTTCTCAACGAGGTCGGCTACACTGATTTGACTCTCTGCAATTCAGTTGAAGAGGCCTATCAGGAGATCGGGTTCAATGAGCCAGACAGAACGGAAACCGACCTGGACCTGATCCTGCTGGACATCAATCTTCCGGGGATAAACGGTATTGATGCCTGCCGGGAGTTTTCCGAACATGTCGTCTTCTGTGATGTCCCTATTATCATTATCAGCGGTGTTGATCACCTCGATGGATTAGAGTCTGCTTTCTCTGCAGGAGCCACCGACTACATTACCAAGCCGCCGAGCCACACTGAATTGCTGGCCAGAGTACGTTCTGCCCTGCGCCTGAAAACCGAGATGAATCGCCGTAAAGCTCGTGAAGAGGATCTTCTGGTTCTCAACGAGCGTCTTGCCGAAATGAACCGGGAGTTGGAAAGACTTTCGGTAACAGACAGTCTCACCGGCCTGGCCAATCGACGCTCCTTCAATAAATTTTTATCTCGTGAATGGCAGCGTGAACAGCGTGGGAAACAACCATTTTCTGTGATCATGATCGATATCGATCATTTCAAGAAGTACAACGATCGCTACGGCCATCTCGATGGCGATGTCTGTTTACAAAAAGTTTCGTGGGCATTGCAGAGTGCGCTCTGCCGGGCCGGAGACCTGCTTGCCCGCTATGGCGGCGAAGAATTTGTCGCTATTCTACCCCATACGGATGTGCAGGGGGCCACTGAACTGGCTGCAGCATTTCATGCCCGCATTCAAGAGTTGGCATTACCGCACAGGGATTCACCGGTGTCATCAATAGTCACTATCAGCGTTGGCATCGCCAGCGTTATTCCAAACCAAAGTCTCTCTCCTTCACAAGTAGTTGCCATGGCTGATGAGGCTCTTTATCGGGCTAAACAAGCTGGCCGTAATCAGAGTATGATAGCCGCAACTTCTACAGACAGTGATCAAGCTCCGAGTTAAGGCAGACACGACCCCATGCATTCTGATCGACCCGTAATTGCTACTACAGATAACAATCTGTACTCACTACCATGGAAAGAGGGAGAGAAACCACTAATGCTGGCTCCGATGCAGGGGCTTACCAATCGCGCCATGCGCGCCCTCTTTATCGACTGGGTACACCCAGATGTTGTATTCACCGAGTTCATGCGGGTCAGTAATGTTAGTCGCAAATGCTTGAAGCGCAGTGATTTGAAAGAGATCTCCAGCACGCGCGGTAATGTTCCAATGGTAGTACAGTTGGTCGGCAACAACGGCAAAGCCCTGGTGGCAGCTGTTCGCAATGCTGAAGCTGTCGGTGCCAGCCATATTAACCTCAACATGGGCTGTCCTTACGGGCGCATGACCACCGCTGCAACCGGCGGTGCCATGCTGCGACACCCTGAGCTGCTGACAGAGCTCATTCCTGCCCTGCGTGCTGCCACCACCGGAACCTTCTCCATCAAGTTGCGAGCAGGCTACGATGATCCTGAGCAAATTTTTTCTCTCCTGCCGCTCTTTGAGAATGCCGAAGTCGACTTCCTGGTCCTGCATCCACGCACAGTTACGCAAAAATACTCCGGAACCGCCGACCACAATATCACCGAGCGTGTCGTTCGTGAAACACACCTGCCGGTAATCACCAATGGCGATATCCGCACTGCCGCCGAGGGGCGGCGTATCCTCAGAGAAACTGGCGCCGCCGGGCTGATGCTCGGGCGCGGTGCAATAGCTGATCCGCTGCTCTTTGAACGGCTGAGGACCCATCGCGCAAAGGAGCCAACAGAAGCGGAGACGTCAGCCATGTTACATCGTTACTTAAGGGATTTATTAACTCGTTACCGCGAGCTCTTTTGCGGCTAAAAGCAGATTATCTACAAAGTTAAAAATGTCCTGTACTTTATTGAGGATCCAACCTTTTCCACGCAGATCAACAGGATGAAACGAGTTAATAGTATCACTGCAATGACTGACCTGATCGAGGCCTTCAAATAAACCATCGAGGGCACCAAGTAAATCCGAGGGCACCAAGTAAATCTATGAGCGAGACTCCCGTTTTTGATCACACCCAACTCCTTGAGCTGGTAAAAGCACGTATGCCGTTCGGTAAGTACGAAGGCAGGCTGATCATTGATCTACCGGAAAACTATCTGGTTTGGTTTGCTGGTAAAGGGTTCCCTGAGGGTAAGTTGGGCAGGATGCTGCAGGCTGTCTACGAATTCAAGCTCAATGGCCTCGAATCGCTGTTTGATCCGTTGCGTTAGAATATGCGGGTGGATTGGGTGACGTACGAAGCGGCATTTTGCCGCCAGTCATTTAGTATGAATCGTAGCATACCAAGCTTCATCTAACTGTTGAGGGAAACTTCTGATTGAAAGTTTGACTCCAACAACAACCATGACAAGTTCTGATATGTTTGTCCAAAATATCTCTAGATGATGTAAGAATTAGTTGCGAGGGGATTAATAGTAATTGTTCCCAGGTGGACTTGGATTTTATTATTTTTCGTGGTTTATGAGACATCATGGCCCGATAGCCAACCTTCAGCTTCCTCTTTTTGGTCTCTATCAAAAGCCTTGATCTCTAGACCTGGGTACAAAACCCCCTCAAATTCACTAACCTTCTTCAACCAAATTTTATCAGTCAATACCGCTGCGCGGTCAAATTTTTTCATAAGACCAAACATCGCAGGAAGTCGAGAAAATTCAACTGCAATTGCCCCAAGTGACGGAAGGTGAAAGTCGATAACGTCATACAACATTTTGCCGTTTTTAATGTCCTTCGACTTACTGACAAGTTCGTCTAATGCAATTTTCATTTCTTCAGTATTCAGCTTTCCACTCAACTCAATATCCAAGCGATTTATGCCTTTTGGTACTACGTTAAACATAAACAATCCTCACATACCCCTCCATCTATATGCGGCTAAATTGCTGAGATTATTATACCACCCACTTACCAATTTTCAAAAATCACTGAAAAAGATAAATGGCCACTCGGAATTGATCCCGGTGGCCATCATTTTGTCGTCTTAAATGTCTCTATCAATAACACACCCGTTTTCGTCTCAGAAGTAGTGATCAATAAGAAAGGCAAACATCCTTTTTGGGGTTGGTCTTTTCTGTGTTTATTAAATGGTGAAATGTAAGTAGCAACATTACCCCTCTTGATTCTTCACGTTTTTATTGGCAGAGTAAAACTAAATACGCTACCTTGACCAAGCTCACTGTGGACACTGATACTCCTGCCCATCAGCTCAGTCAATCCTTTTGAAATAGCCAATCCCAAGCCTACGCCTCCATGTCTGCGAGTCGACGAACTATCCACCTGCCTAAAAGACTCGAAAATCTCTTCCAACTTATCCTTGGAGATTCCAATACCGGTATCACTCACGCTAATCTTTAAGTAGTCACCATG
>JAUWTX010000072.1 GCA_030614505.1 Desulfuromonadales bacterium | reverse complement strand
GCCGCCAAAGCCGCACTTGCACCGCCCTCAACCAGACCCTCGCGAATATGTTCGAGGTTGCCGACTCCACCGGAAGCAACCACCGGGATCGAAACCCGGTCGCTGACGGCACGCGTCAGGGGAATATCGTAGCCGTCCTTGGTGCCATCACAGTCCATCGAGGTCAGCAGGATCTCGCCGGCGCCATAATCTGCCATCCGCTCAGCCCATTCCAGAACATCAATGCCGGTCGGGTTGCGGCCACCATGAGTATAGACTTCCCATGCCAGCGGTTCGCTTTCAGGAACCCTGCGGGCGTCAATTGCGACGACAATGCACTGGGAGCCGAAACGCTCCGCTGCTTCGCGGACGAATTCAGGACGGTGCACAGCCGCAGTATTGATCGAGACCTTGTCAGCACCGGCGTTGAGCAGATTGCGGATATCGGCAATCTCACGGACCCCGCCACCAACGGTAAGCGGCATAAAGCCCCGCTCTGCGGTCTTGGCGACCACGTCGAGGATGATGCCACGTTTGTCACTCGATGCGGTGATGTCGAGAAAGGTCAACTCGTCGGCGCCCTGGGCACAGTAGGCCTCGGCCGCCTCTACCGGGTCGCCAGCATCGCGCAGTTCAAGGAACTGCACACCTTTGACCACACGACCGTCCTTGACGTCTAAACATGGAATGATTCGTTTTGTCAGCATAAACTCTAAATTACCACTAAGACTGTTTGGTTAAGGCTACTGCCTCACGCAAATCCAGCGAGCCTGAATAAATCGCCTTGCCGGTAATTACGCCGGTCACACCCGAGGCTTCGATAGCTATCAGGTTCTTGATATCTTCAAGACTTGAAACACCGCCTGAGGCGATTACCGGAATCGAAATTGACTCTGCCAGGCTACGGGTTGCCTCCAGGTTCGGCCCCTGCATCATGCCGTCGCGGGCAATGTCTGTATAGATAATCGCTTCGACGCCGAAACCCTCCATCTCCAGGGCCAGCTCAGACGCGCGCTTCTCGGTCACGTCGGCCCAGCCGCGAACAGCCACCAGACCGTCTTTGGCGTCGATACCCACCACGATCCGGCCGGGGAAAAGGCGACAGGCCTCTGCCACCAACTGCGGGTTCTCCTTGGCCACGGTCCCGAGGATAACGCGGCCGATACCAAGCTTCAGGTAAGCCTCGATCGTCTCCAGGTCACGAATGCCACCACCCAGTTCCGTAGGGATATCAACGGCAGCAACAATCGCCTGGATTGCCTCCCGATTCTTCGGCACCCCGGCGAAAGCACCGTCTAAGTCAACCAGATGCAGCAGTTCGCCGCCTTCATCCTGCCAGTGACGAGCCATAGCAGCCGGATTATCGGAATAAACCGTATCCTTCTCCATCAGCCCCTGCTCAAGCCGGACACACTGGCCATTCTTCAAATCAATTGCAGGTATAACTATCATCTTTCGCCTTTGTCTTTGTTCTCCGCGCCACCCGCCACTCGCCACTCGCCACAGAATTTATAGTTCACCAAACTTATCAAAAATATTCAGCCCCACCGTCTGACTCTTCTCCGGGTGAAACTGGGTTGCCATGAGATTGTCGCGCCAGACGGCCGCACAGAACTCGACATCACCATAGCGACAGGTCGCAGCAACATCAGAGGGATTGTCCGCTGAACAGTAATAAGAATGCACAAAATAGACAAAACTACCATCGCTCGTATCTTTGAGAATCGGCGCGGGCTTCTTTATTTGAATATTGTTCCAACCCATATGCGGGACTTTCAACCGCTCGCCACCCTCCTCCATCCCGGCGGGGAAACGAATCACTTTCCCCGGAACCAGGCCCAACCCCTGGTGACGACCGAACTCTTCACTCTCATCGAAGAGCATCTGCATGCCGACACAGATACCCAGCAACGGCTTGCCGGACTCAACATGCTGCAGCAACGGCTCGACAAAACCGCCCGCACGCAGATTGTTGATACAGTCGCGAAAAGCTCCAACTCCGGGAAGTACAATCTTGTCCGTGGTCAGAAGATCCTCGGGGTTACTGCTGACCCTGGCTGCGTATCCAAGCTTTTCGAAAGCTTTCTCGACACTGCGCAGGTTGCCCATTTCATAATCAATGATTGTGATCATCCGCAATACCTACTCAAGCGTTCCTTTTGAGGAGAGGACACCTTCGATCCTGGGATCAAACTGGGTCGCTTCGTCCAGAGCACGTGCAAACGCCTTAAAAACTGCCTCTACAATGTGATGGAGGTTGTCGCCATAGGCCAGGTTGACGTGCACATTGACACCGCCATGGTTACAAAACGCGGTAAAAAACTCCTCGACCAGTTCCAGTTCGAAGTTCCCCACCTGGGCTTTCGGCAGAGGCACGTTATAAACGAGAAACGGCCGGCCGGAAAAATCGAGGATCACAGCAGCCAAGGCTTCATGCATCGGCATGGTGCCACGACCGTAACGACGCACACCGACCTTGTCGCCAAGCGCCTTCTTGAAGGCTTCTCCGAGACAGATACCGACATCTTCAACCGTGTGATGGGCGTCTATTTCCAAGTCGCCTTTAGCACTGAGCTGCAGATCAAAAAAGCCATGACGAGCGATTTGAGTCAGCATGTGATCGAAGAATGGCACTCCGGATTCAATCTGATGCTCACCTCGCCCATCCAGATCAAGAGTCAGGTTGATGTAGGTCTCTTTGGTGCTACGCTCAATCGTGGCAATCCGTGCCATGCTTTCCTCCTGCAAATCAATTTTGGATTCAAAATTAGCTTTTGTCCAGCCTGATAGATACCGATTTGGCGTGGGCCTCCAGGCCTTCAAGCTCAGCGATTTTGATAATACTCCCACCCAACCGGTTCAGCCCTTCCGCACTGAAAGAAATCAAACTCGACTTCTTGACAAAGTCCCCGGTACCTAGCGGCGAAAAAAAGCGGGCGGTGCCGCCGGTCGGCAGAGTGTGATTAGGCCCGGCCAGGTAATCCCCTGCCGCTTCAGGCGTGTGATGGCCAAGGAAAACCGCGCCAGCGTGTCGAATCTGCGCCAACAACTCAAAAGGTTCGGCAACCGCCAGTTCCAGATGCTCCGGTGCAATCCGGTTGCTGAACGCTGCAGCTTCTAACAGATCACGAGCGAGAATAATCATGCCGAAGTTGTCGATCGACTGACGGGCAATCGCAGCACGCGATAACTTCTCAAGTTGGGACTCCAGCTCCTCGGCCACCTGACGTCCGAATGCCTCGTCAGTGGTAATCAGAATCGAGGCAGCCAGTTCGTCGTGTTCGGCCTGGGACAACAGGTCGGCAGCAAGATGTGCCGGATTACCACTGCCGTCGTTGATCACCAGGATTTCACTCGGCCCGGCGATCATGTCAATATCAACGGTACCGAAGACCAGGCGCTTGGCTGTAGCGACATAGATATTGCCGGGGCCAGTAATCTTGTCGACCTTGGGAACCGTTTCCGTGCCGTAGGCCAGGGCCGCCACAGCCTGGGCTCCACCAATCTTGAAAATCCGATCGACTCCGGCGATATGGGCCGCTGCCAGAACGTAAGGGTTGATTACACCATCCGGCATTGGCACCGTCATGATGATTTCGCCGACCCCGGCCACCTTGGCCGGTACCGCGTTCATCAGCACTGATGATGGATAAGCCGCCTTGCCGCCCGGCACGTAGATGCCGACCCGGTCAAGCGGCGTGACCATCTGGCCAAGCTGGATATCGGCTTCATCGTTGGAAAGCCAGGTTTCTTCCTTTTGTTTATGATGAAAGGCCGCTATCCGATCCGCGGCAAGTTGCAGTGTTGCCAGGGTGTCGCTGTCAACAGCGGCAAGGGCCTGCTCTATCTCAGTCTCAGAGACCTCAAGGGTTCCGGCCTCCAGCTTAAGACGATCAAAACGCTCTGTGTACTCACAAAGCGCCACATCGCCGCGTTCACACACATCAGCTAGAATCTCCTGAACAGTCTGTTCAATGCCGACAGGAGTTGTTTCGCCACGCGTGCTGATCTCGCGAAGAGTTTCAGCAAAACCGGCATCTGAAAAACGCAGAAACCGAATCATAATTCTTCCCTCCGACAGCCCGGCCTCACCCGGAAATCCGCGGGCCGTCCTCAATAACCTTTTCCAGCTCCTCGATCAGCCGGGCAATGCGGCGATGCTTGGTCTTGAGACTGGCACGGTTGACAATCAGGCGACTGGTCACCTCGGCAATCGTTTCCACCTCAACCAGGCCGTTCTCACGCATGGTGCCACCGGTCGAAACCAGATCTACAATCCGCTCCGCCAGACCGACAAGTGGCGAAAGCTCGATCGACCCATACAGCTTGATGACTTCGACCTGAATTCCCTTGGCCGCAAAAAACTTTTCCGTGAGATTGGGGTACTTGCTTGCAACACGGATATTTGACCAACCAGCCGGGTCATCATCCTGGCGCAGTTCTTTCGGCTCGGCCACCACCAGGCGACAATAACCGAACTGCAGGTCAAGCGGCTCGTACAGGTCCCTCTCCTGTTCCAGCAGGGTGTCCTTGCCAACCACGCCGACGTCGGCACAGCCATGTTCGACATAAGTCGGCACGTCCTGGGAACGTACGGCCATGAAACGGAGTTTGTCTGCATGGTTCTCAAAGACCAGCTTGCGACCAGGATCATCCATTTCCGGACAAGTGATGCCAATCTTGGCAAACAAGTCCATGGAGTCCTGCATGATACGCCCTTTTGGCAGAGCAAAGGTCAGATAATCATTCATGATTCAACCCAATGTCTTGTGATCGGTAATTTGTGATTGGCAAAACATCTGGCAGTCTACCACCAGTCACCAGCAACCAGCGACTGATTTTTACACCGAAACGCGCTCAATATCAGCGCCCAGACTGCGAAACTTCTCTTCCAGCTTTTCGTAGCCACGATCAAGATGAAAGATGCTGCTGATCTCAGTGGTATTGTCCGCGGCCAATACTGCGAGAACCAGACAGGCACTGGCACGCAAGTCAGTAGCCATCACTGGTGCGCCGAGCAACCCGGAGACACCCTTGACCGCTGCTGTATGACCTTCGATAGAGATATCAGCACCCATCCGCTGCAGCTCACTCACATGCATGAAACGGTTCTCGAATACCGCTTCGGTGATCATACTTGTACCATTGCCAAGAGCCATCATCGCCATGAACTGGGCCTGCATATCGGTCGGGAAACCTGGATGCGGCTGGGTTTTGATATTCACCGACCTGATCTCTTCAGGACCTTCGACCCAGAGAGTTTCCGGAGTCGCAGCAACCGTCGCGCCAGCTTCTTCGAGCTTACTGAGCAGCGCTTCCATATGTTCGGCACAACCGCCTTTGACGCCGACCCGGCCACCGGTCATGGCTGCAGCCACCAGAAATGTGCCCGCCTCAATACGATCCGGCATAACCTGGTGATCCATCGGTGTCAGTTCATCAACACCTTCAATAGTTACGGTATCGGTACCGGCACCTTCGATATACGCACCCATGCCCTGCAAAGCTTTAGCGAGATCAATGATTTCCGGTTCACGGGCAGCGTTTTCGAGGACCGTTGTCCCTTTGGCCAAAGTCGCTGCCATAATCAGATTTTCCGTACCACCCACTGTCGGAATATCGAAGTGAATTCTGGCTCCATTCAGTTGCGCGGCACTGGCCTCTACATAACCATGCTCGAGATGGATTTCCGCCCCCATGGCTTCCAGTCCCTTGAGGTGCAGGTTGATCGGTCTGGCACCGATAGCACAACCACCCGGCAGGCTGACCCGGGCTTTACCATAGCGGGCCAGAAGTGGGCCGAGCACCAGCACCGACGCCCGCATGGTGCGTACCAGGTCATAAGGTGCTTCCATACTGTTGATCTGTTCGGTACTCACTTTCAATGTACCGTTACTGCTGTCAACATCAGCGCCTAGTTCTGCCAGCAGACGCTCCGCCGTGGTGATGTCGCGCAAACGCGGCAAGTTACCAATCCGGTGCGGACCAGGCGCCAGTAAAGTCGCAAAAAGCAGCGGCAAAGCTGCATTCTTGGCGCCGCTGACTGCAACCTCGCCTTCCAGTCGATGGCCACCATGTATGATCAATTTATCCAAATCGCTTCACCTCTTACCGCTTATAGCTTACAGTTTCGTTCTACCCATAACCACCCTGGGGATTCCGGAGTAGTCGTCACGCTGACCGACGTCAATCAGGCCAGCGGCCTTGAATAAAGCACAGACATCCGCCGCCTGACCTATGCCAACCTCGACCAGTAACCAGCCGCCATGAACCAGAACCTGCCTGGCCTGAACGGCAAGCTGTCGATAAGCCTCCAGCCCATCGTCACCACCATCGAGAGCCAGGCGTGGCTCATAGTCACGAACCTCGGGCATCAGCTTTTGCCAATCCCCGGAGGGGATGTAGGGCGGATTGCTGACAACCACTGAAAACGGTCCCGGTGGCAAGGCTGCCAGATCGCCGGTAAGACAGGTGACGCGCTCCGCCACCCCGTTACGCTGGGCATTGCCGCGAGCAACCTCAAGTGCCGGCTCACTGCAATCGAGTGCCGTTACCTGAATCTCAGGTTTTTCGTGAGCCAGTGCAATTGCAATGACACCGCTGCCGGTACCGACATCGAGGACTCGGATCGAACCTTCAATTCGTGCCAAGGCTTCTTCGACCAGAACTTCCGTATCTGCTCGCGGCACCAGAACCGCAGGGTTGACATTGAAAATTAGCGACCAGAATTCCGTCTCGCCCAGAATGTACTGGATTGGTTCCCGCTGGGCGCGCCGCCTGACCCGTTCACGAAAAGCAACCAACTCATCAGCATTGAGAGGTCGATCGAAGTTAACATAAAGACCGACCCTGTCCAGATCAAGAGTCGCTGCCAACAGCAGTTCTGCCTCAAGCCGCGACGAGTCGATCTCCTTGCCGGCAAAATAATCCGCAGTCCACTGCAAAATCTTGAGGACCGTCCAGCGCTCGACCATGCTACTGCCCCGCCATCTGCTCGGCCTGGTAATGAGTCGTCAGTGTGTCAATGATTTCATCCAGATCACCCTGCATTATGGCGTCAAGCTTATAAATCGTCAGACCGACCCGATGGTCGGTACAGCGCCCCTGGGGGAAATTATAGGTGCGAATACGCCCGGAACGGTCGCCGCTGCCAACCTGGCTTTTGCGATCGGCGGCCATCTCCGCTTGCTGCTCGGCCTGCATGGCATCAAGTATTCGTGACTTCAAAACTTTCATCGCCCTGGCCTTGTTCTTGTGCTGTGATTTTTCGTCCTGGCAAGCGACTACAACGCCGGTCGGAATGTGGGTAATCCGCACAGCCGATTCGGTCTTGTTGACATGCTGACCACCGGCCCCGGATGCCCGGTAAAGGTCTATGCGCAGATCGGACGGATCAATATTGATTTCGACATCCTCAGCCTCGGGCAGCACCGCAACGGTACAGGCGGAAGTATGAATACGCCCCTGCGACTCGGTTTCCGGCACCCGCTGGACCCGATGGGTGCCGCTCTCATATTTGAACCGGGAGAAGACGCCTTTGCCGCTGATCAGAGCAATAACTTCCTTATAGCCACCAATCCCGGCTTCAGCCGTGCTGAGCAGTTCCACCTTCCACCCCTTGCGATCAGCATAGCGACAGTACATACGGAACAGGTCGCCGGCAAAGAGCGCGGCCTCATCACCACCGGTCCCGGCACGCACCTCGATGATGACATTTCTGAGGGCGTTCGGATCTTTGGGCAGTAGCATCACCTTAAGCTGAGCCTCAAGTTCGATCAGTTCAGCTTTCAGTTCGGCAACCTCGGCGCTCGCCATCTCGCGAACATCTGGATCGGGATCTTTGAGAAGTTCCTGGCTGCCTGCGGTTTCTTCCGTGATTCGGCAATACCTCTCATAGCCATTGACCACATCGATCAGTTCGGCGTGCTCCTTGGTCAAACTACGATAACGGGTCTGATCATTGATCACCGAGGGATCGGAAAGCAGTCCCTCGACCTCACGAAACCGGTCAGCGATTTTTTCAAGTTTATTCAGCATGGAGATCTATCAGCATCCTGAGATTGAACCTGGATCTGCGGGGGGCAAGAGGCATGTCCCCGCACCTGACCGAGCCACCGTTCAAGGGAAGAATCGGAATAGCGAAGCCGCGCAGCGGCCGCCACAACCTGTTCAGGATCGGGAGTGTG
>JAUWTX010000138.1 GCA_030614505.1 Desulfuromonadales bacterium | reverse complement strand
CCCTATGTCAACGAGCAGGCGCTGTTCCGTGGTCGCTGGGGCTACCGACGCACATCCAGCTCCAGTGCCGAAGAGTATGCCGAACTAACCCGTACGACGGTCCTGCCGCTTTACGAAAAGCTCAAACGTCAGGTTCTGGAAGAAGGTCTTCTGCAACCGAAGGCGGCTTACGGCTATTTCCGCTGTTACGGCGACGGTGACACAGTTTTTGTCGAAACTGGTGATGAAGTACTGGCCTTTGATTTTCCACGTCAGCAGTCGCCGCCGCATCTCTGTATTGCCGATTACTATCGCAGCCGTGATGAGGGCGGAGATGTTGCCGCCTTCTTCGTGGTTACTATCGGTGACCGGATTGCAGCTGAAACCAAGCGCCTCTTCGAGGCTGATGCCTATCACGATTACCTGATGCTACACGGCTTCAGTGTTGAAGTGACCGATGCCCTGGCCGAGCACTGGCATGAAGTGATGCGTCGCGAGCTCGGTATCGCTGCGGAGAAGCCCGCCGACATGACCGGCTATGTAACCCAGGGCTATCAGGGTTCGCGTTACGGTTTCGGTTACCCGGCTTGCCCCGATCTTGACGCCCACAAGATGTTGTTCAAACTTCTTGAACCAGAAGCGATTGGTGTGACTTTAACCGAGACCATGGAGATGGTTCCCGAAGTGAGTACCTCGGCGATTATTGCCCATCATCCGCAGGCTAAGTATTTTGCGGTTTAGGTGAAATATAATTTTGAATTTTGAATTGAAGTGTAAATCTTTAAGTTAAGGAGGATAGCGTGCGGTATATCTGTGCTAACTGTGGTTACATCTACGATCCGGAGCAGGGTGACTCGATGAACGATATCCCGCCTGGCACGGCGTTCGATGACCTGCCGGATAATTGGGTTTGCCCCTTGTGCTACGCTGATAAGGATTCTTTCGATCCGCTGGACTGAGTTTTAAAGAATGCCACCCAGATACTCGGCCAGGTCGATGCGAATCGGCATGAAGTAGAGACTGGAGTCGGTCCGTTGGGAAAACTCCAGCGCCTGTCGGGCGAAGTTCCGATTCCACTCCATGGTCGGTTCGAAATCAGGTGGGAAGATAGCGTTGTTGAGGTTGTCCCAATAGTCCTTGCTGCGCACGCTCATGACCGGGCTGACTCCCCAGAAGACATCAAGCCCTGCCAGAAGATCGTGATAGATCTCCATGAGTCGGAGCTCAAAGAACGGCTGTGTAAAGAAGCCTTCGGCTCCGGCGGTGAGCTTGCGCTTGACATAATCGAGTTCGTTTTTGATCCCGGAACGGTAAGGATCGATGCCGGCGTAGACTTTCATGTCGGGCATCTGCTCCTTGATGGCGCGGATCAATTCAATCGAACTGGTCCGAAAAACCCGGCGCGACATGTCCTGGGGTTGGTCGCCGGCAATGACCAGAACGCTATCGATGCCATTTTGCTCAAAGGTTTCCACCAGAGGAAAAGGTTTGCTCAGGTCGAAGTCGATGGCGCGTAAATGAGGGATGGTGTGAGGGAATAGCTTTTTCGCCTGGATGCAGGCGTCCCAACTCCTGAGTGAGAATTTGAGCAGATCGGGAATGTTGATAGTGTTGACACCGGGAAAATGCTCTCGCACCTGTTGTAACTCATGCTGCAGCGATTCCCGATCGCGCGGGACCAATTCTATAACGACCTTGTGCAAAAGCGTATCCTCCATGGTGTGCTGTATAATGCATAGTAACGCCCCTGTCAGCTAATGACAACTCTCAGGAATCTGTCATTAGCTGCGATTCTTGTTTGATGGAGGAAAATCATGGCAATGACAATCGCCTTCGATGTGTACGGCACACTGATCGACACTGCTGGAATCGTCACGGCCCTGGAGAAACTGGTCGGTGACCGGGCAGGGATCTTTTCCGACCTCTGGCGTGCTAAACAGCTTGAATATTCGTTCCGCAGGGGGTTGATGCAGAACTACCGGGACTTCTCCGTCTGCACCAGCCATGCCCTCAATTTCTGCTGTGAGACCTTCCAGACCGAAATTAGTTCCGAAGATCGGGCTAGTCTGCTGGAGTCCTATCGCTATCTTCCAGCGTTTGTTGATGCTGAACAGGGCCTGGAAAGGCTCAAGTCGACCGGTTGTCGATTGTACGCCTTCTCTAATGGCAAACCCGACGATGTGCGCAACTTGTTGCAGCATGCCCGTATCGATCAGTACCTGGAAGGTGTGGTCAGCACCGATGAGATCAAAAGTTTCAAACCGAACCCCGCAGTCTACGCCCACTTCCTGCGCCAGGCCGAGGCCTGTGGTTCGGAAGCCTGGCTGATCTCCGGTAATCCCTTTGATGTTATTGGCGCCATCTCGGCCGGTATGCGTGGCGCCTGGGTCAAACGTTCGCCGAAGGCGGTCTTTGATCCATGGGAGATTCAGCCGACGATCACTGTCGGTAGCATCGTCGAGCTTTGTCAGTCGTTGGGAATTGATGATCAGTGATTGGTGAAGACGCTAATTTGACTTATGCCGTTTATGAAACTCTTTAGCATGTTTTATAGACCAAGCCTTATCCTGGCTTTTGTGGCAACTCAAACAGGCAAATTCAACTGTAACAAAACCCTTGGTGAAGGTAGACTTTAATCCCTTCTCTTTGATTTCTTTAAACATATTTACATCGGCATCGATGCTTATTTTAAATAAGTGTGTTCGTACTTTACCAACATAACTGGCTCTGGCTATGGCAGGTTTTGGGAGTCTTGCCATGTGACACTCGATACATTTTATGCCAGCTTTACCATGGACACTTTTCTCGTAACCAATATTGGCTCGCGAATGGCAGATGACGCAATTGTATCTAGTTAAAGATGCTTTTTGATGTGGCTTATGGCAATTAAGGCAAGTAAGACCCTTGTGAGGACCTTCTTTTAATTTATTAATCTGTTCATGATGACGAACCAGGCCGAGATCTTTTAACGGTCTATGGTCGATGCCGCCCCGCTGGTGACACTTTTCGCAAAGGGCCTTTGACCTTGACCTTCTAAGGGTTCTTACTGCCGGGTTCTCAACGTGTTCGCTGCCAGGGCCGTGACAAGCTTCACAGCCGATCCCGTCTTCATGCCAGGTACCGACAATTCCTTCTAGGCCGCCCTGGTTACCCTCCGAATTGTATCCGGTTGTGTGACAGAACCCGCAATCGTAAAGTTTCTTCTCTCCAGAAAAGTAGTAAGACCAAGAGCCGTCCTCCAGGTTGTATTCAGTCTTATCTCTGCTGCCATCTTTGGCCGAGGTAATGATGTAACCGTTCTTATCGACAAAATATGCCTTCACCTTAACGCCGCCGATAACATAGGAAATATCCTCCCATGAGTATCCTTTCGGAAGAGCAAGATTGGAATGCTGCGCCATTTCTGCCTTCCGCAGTTGCAAGCGGTGGCCACTCACGATCCAGCTGGAATATAAATCCAAATGGCATTCAGAACATTTATTCGAACCGACATACTCAGCTGCAGCGAGCACAGTTTGCGGTTGGAATAAAAAGAAGCAGAGAAACAAAATTATCAAGCGGAATAAGGACATCCTTCCAAACCTCCTGGTTAACACTATCAAAATATTCTCAAATTTACAAAGAATAGGCCTGATGAACGAATTTGTAGTCAGTTCATTGATAGCCTGACGGGCAGCTGGAGATGCTTTTGCTTTTCACTCTACAGCAGCACCTGCTGTACGCAACCAAATCATAGTAGGTTAAGTTCCGATGACGACACTTAACCTTTTTTGTCTACAAGGCTTCCCTGAAACGCCGAATCGTTTATAATACGTAAAAATATCTTGAGGGAGTACGAAGATGTCCAGTTCGCTCGGTACCTTGTTTCGCGTAAGCACTTTTGGTGAATCCCACGGCGTGGGCGTTGGCGCTGTGGTTGATGGTTGTCCGGCCGGTTTACATCTTTCCGAAGCCGATATTCAAGGGCAGCTCGACCGGCGCCGTCCAGGGCAGAGTGATCTCACCACACCGCGCGAAGAAGCGGATCAGGTTACGATTCTTTCAGGAGTGGAGAATGGTCTGACTCTCGGTACACCGATCGGCCTGCTGGTGCACAACAAAGACCAGCGCCCTGGTGACTATGGTGAAATGGATCAGGTTCCGCGTCCCTCCCATGCCGATTTTACCTACCAGGCCAAGTACGGAATCCGTGCCAGCAGTGGTGGCGGTCGTTCCAGCGCCCGTGAAACTATTGGTCGTGTGGCTGCCGGAGCGATCGCTGAAAAGATCCTGCGCGAAGAGTGGGGAGTAGAGATAGTCGCCTGGGTCAGCTCCATCGGCTCTGAGCAATCATCTGATATCGACCCTGAAACGGTCAGCCGGGCGCAGGTCGATGCGACTTTGTCGCGCTGTCCGGATCAGCCCTCGGCAGAACGTATGGAGGCGCTGGTGCGCGAAGTTCTGGATGCCAAGGATTCGGTCGGAGGTATAGTCTCTTGCGTCTGTCGTAATATCCCTGCCGGCTGGGGGGAACCGGTGTTCGACAAACTTGACGCCAAGCTTGCCCAGGCCATGCTGTCATTACCGGCCACCAAGGGTTTTGAGATTGGTTCAGGATTTGCCGGCACGCAACTGCGTGGGTCGCAGCACAATGATCCATTCGTGCAAAAGGGCGAACGTCTCGGCACGGTGACCAACAATGCCGGTGGCGTTTTAGGTGGTATCTCCAGCGGTGAACCAATCCTGTTCCGGGTGGCCTTCAAACCGGTGGCAACCATTGGTCAGCCTCAGCAGACAGCTGATTTTTCCGGCAAGCCGGTGACGATGGAGGCCAAGGGTCGACATGACCCCTGTGTGGTTCCGCGTGCTGTGCCGATTGTTGAGTCGATGGCGGCCCTGGTGCTGCTTGATCTCGCCTTGAGGCAGAAGGTGCGGGGGTAGCCTCTCTGGCACAGGCTAGCGGGCGATGCATGGAAAGAACATGATAAATTCAAAAGGGGCCAGGATGATAATCCTGGCCCCTTTTGAACGAGGAGCTTGCCAGGAGCTGGTTTTCATGATGCAATTCTCTTGTCATGCGGGAGTCTCGAAGCGGAGGTCGGGTGGTAAAGATGAACTCGGTATCTAAAATCTACCTGTTGGCCGGAGTGGCTCTGGTGACAATCCTCGGTGTGTTGTTACTCGATCCGGTACCTCAAGACCTTGCTTACCATGATTTCGCTGATCGGCGTGCGTTCGCCGGCATACCCAATCTGTTCGATGTCCTCTCTAACCTGCCTTTCCTGGTTGTCGGTCTCGCGGGTCTCAAGTCCCTGTTCGATCAAAAGCTGCGACTCGATATGGAATTGCATCAGACTGTAGCTATTTTCTTCCTTGGTGTCACCCTGACAGCATTCGGGTCCGCCTATTACCACCTGCAGCCAGACAACGCTACACTGGTCTGGGACCGCTTACCTATGACCTTGGCGTTCATGGCACTGGTCGCGCTGGTGGTCGGAGAATATATCAACATTGATTTTGGTCGGGCGCTGCTCTGGCCACTACTGGTCCTCGGGGTTGGTTCTGTTGCCTGGTGGCAGTATACCGAGCAGCTTGGCCAGGGCGACCTGCGCTTCTACGGACTGGTGCAGTTCCTGCCGCTGCTTCTGCTGCCACTGGTGATACTGTCCTATCCACCGCGTTGGAGTCGCGGCATTGATTACTGGGTGGTCGGTGGTTGGTACCTGTTCGCCAAGCTACTCGAGTTCTTTGACCGGACTGTTTTCAATTTCACTGGGCTGATCAGCGGCCACACGCTCAAACACCTGGCAGCGGCCATGGCGGCCTGGTGGCTGCTAAGGATGCTCAAAAGGAGAGAACGATTCTGAATTGAAAAGGCTGCATGCAATATCACCCGAAAAACACGAGAACTGTCTTGATTGGGGATGGGCATGGCAGTCTGCTAGCCATTCATTATATTGATTGTTATGTTATCGGTGCAGATGCACCGCATTACTTCGCGAGGCTCTTTTCCCCATGTCATATCTATCCGATCCACGCCAGACCTTGCTTGAGGTCTTCGGCTACAGTGAATTTCGTCCCCAGCAAGAAGAGATTATCGAAAACCTGATCGCTGGTCAGGATGCTTTTGTCCTGATGCCGACCGGTGGTGGCAAATCTCTCTGCT
>JAUWTX010000111.1 GCA_030614505.1 Desulfuromonadales bacterium | reverse complement strand
CAAGCAATTGTCGCTGACTTTCAATTTCCTGGGCCAACTGCTCAAAGTGTCTGGAAACCTTGCGCTCCTGGTTACGGACTAACAGAGCCCAGACGGCACCGAAGGTAACTGCGAAGAAGAGGATCAGCAGTACGGCAATGCTCATCAACGCTTTTCCCTGACCTCGCAGGGATTCGCGTGCTATGTCGTAATTCGCTTCGACGATGACCCACCAGTCAGGCCCGGTGATCGGGACGCCAAGAGAATAAGTATCTTCTTCACCAGTAAGTGACGAGCGAACCGCAAACAACAGCTGTTCTTTCCGGTCAAGCTCCAGAGGTGTGCCGATACTCTGAAGTTGTCCGGGCAGCCAGGGCACGATCTCTTCGTAACCTTCTGCAGCCTTCTGCACCAGGCGAATCCGCTCCCCTTTCTCCAGCAGGCTGCTGGTATGCATTTCGTTGATGCGCTCACCCACCACCTTGGTCAACATCAGGACCGCAACCGGTGTATGATCGAGACCACTCGCATCAGGGGGGAAAATTGGCAGGAACGCTTCCAGAACCAGCCCCAGACCGGTGTACTGCAGAGGGCCGAAACTTGGTTCCTGACTCTGTAGAACCTGCTTGACCATGCCCATCTGATCGACGCGCAAGGGTGTGGTAGTAGCATCCGTGGCAATGTAAACCGTGCCACTACGGTTGACCACCCGCCCTCCGAGGTAACCGGAGATGCGGGTGAACTCAAGCAGCAGACTCTGCATCATCGGCAATTGTGCGGAGAGCGAGGCCACGCCCTCGTCAAACTCGGGATGCCCGGGGAGAGGGCCTGACACCAGCAGAGAGACATCATCCTCAACCAGGTGGACCTCTGCGGCATAAAGCTTGAAAAGCTCCGAATTGATCACTCGATTGGCCTGGGTAATCGCGGTTTCAAACAGAGCCTCTGTCAGCTTCACCTGTGTGGCAGCCATCAGCTCAAGCCGTTTCTGCAGATTGACCTCGAACTCCTGCTCTTTCGACTTGAGTCCCCATGAAACCCAGATGATGGCAGCAACCGCGACCACGGCAATGATGCCCAAGCCAATCCAAAACACCTTCTTCCCTGGCTCGGACTGGTATTCCGGAGTCGTTACCGAACCAGAAATCGTCAGTTTCGTATCCTTTGCCTGCATAGCTTGTCTCTCCTTCTTGGTCGGGTGACAAACCTAACGTAGCGCACTCGGCGATACATGGGCCCACCGGTAGAACTCGTTGACGGAATATTGTGGGACATAGTGCTCATACTTCAGGTGTGAGAGCACCAGGTTAGACACATTATCCAGGACGTATGTCTCACCATCGAGTTTGACAGCCAATATTGCGTGCGAGATGTTCCGAATATTGTCTTTAAGCAGCACAATACGCATGTCATCAACAGCAAAACCAAGCTTACGTAAAGCATAATACTTGGTGATACTGTAATCTTCACAATCTCCGGACAGCTTAAGAAACTCACCCGGCGTCGCCCAGTAATCGCTAACACCATAGACATCGATGTCAAGGTGATACGGCCAGCGGTTGAAATAACTGTTCACTGTTTTGAGCTGTTCCATGGCGGAAAGGGCAAGACTCTGCCGAATAATTTTCTGCCAGCTGAGTGCGACCGAAGAACAGACCTCAACGTTCGCATCACATGCATAAAAAGCCTCTATTTGATCCTCTGCGGAGGCCATCACCCGCGTCCAGTTCGGCAGGGCCTTCAGCGTGCTACGAAATTCGTGGCTACGGAACAATCCTTTGCCGGGTGGAATCGCCGGTGTGCGGCTATCCGTAGCCTTGGCGGAAGCTTTGGAGCCACAACCCCAAAGACCGACCAGGAGGCTTATCGCCAGAACAAATAGAAGACAACGCAGTCTTGACATCTTCGCTACCCCGGCTATCGCTCCCGCAGAGCGTTCTGCTTCGCACGCAGAATCGGTTTCAGCAGGTAAGCCAGAACAGACTTCTTGCCGGTGAGGATATCAATACTGGCTGTCATTCCCGGGATAATCGGCAACTCTTCATTACGATAGGTAATAGCATTTTTCTGCGTTCTCAATTTAACCTTAAAAAAACTTTCGCCATTGTCATCCTCAATCGTATCGGCACTGATGGCTTCTACAACTCCCTCCAAGCCACCGAAGATGGAAAAATCGTAGGCGGTAATCTTGACCATAGCTTTCTGCCCGGGATGAAGGAAGGCAATATCAGCAGGACGAATGCGCGCTTCAATCAACAAGGTGTCATCAAGAGGGACAATCTCAAGAATCGACTCTCCAGGACGAACCACCCCTCCGATCGTATTCAGATTGATCTGTTTGATCGTGCCGCGCACCGGCGAACGCACGTCAGTCCGGGTAACACGATCCTCACCAGCCGACATGATTTCCCGCAGGGACTTCAATTCTCCCCTGTGGCTGTTCTTCTCATCCAGAGCCTGAGCCTTGACTTCAGCACGCCGCTGCTCGATGCGTCGACTGGCCTCATTGGCAGCTTGTCTGATACGTGGGATCGCCAGGCGCAAAGCATCGATATCGCCCCGCAGGGATGAGATATCACGTTCGAGCGCCAGGTAGTCGACACGTGGGTAAACCCCCTGATCAACCAGTGGCTTGGCAATGTCACGCTGTTGCTTGGCCAGTCCCAAACTGCGTTCAAGCTGCTCCTTGCGGCTACGCATTTCAGTTATTTCCTGCTGCTTCTGGCTGTGCTGCGACCGCAGGACATTGAGTTCCGCCTGCAACTGCTGCTGATGCGCCTTGAAAATCGATTGCTGGTCTTCGAGAACCTGCGGATCCGCGTCTTTGAATTGATCAGAGAAGACGATTTCAGATTTGCCCTCTATTTCCGCATTCAAGCGCACAATGGCAGCTTCATGTCCAGCTGCCTTGGTAAAGGCATCGCGATACTGGCTTGCGGCCAGGGCGTTGTCGATACGAATCAGGATATCCCCTTTATTGACGATCTGATTCTCATGGATCAGGATCTCCTGGAGGATGCCACCTTCCAGGTTCTGAATCACCTGGACCTTCCGGGAAGGGATCACCTGTCCCGTTCCACGGGTCACCTCATCCAGCACAGTAAAATGTGCCCAGAGAACAAAGATGACCATCATCAGAGCAATCACCATGGTGAGGACAAAAGCCATTGAGCTGCCTTTGCGATGAATTGCCGCATCGACTTCACTCATGAAATGCAGGTCCTCTTCCTCACCGAACACATTCAGCAGGCCCCGCTTTTCCCTGTTCTCAAAGGCTCCTTTTATTTCTTTACGCTCTGACATAATATAAAATCTCTACCGTTTCGAAGCGTTAACCTGGCCACCGCGCAGTGCCTTCAAGACCTCAGCTTTGGGCCCGTCGGCAACGACTTTGCCAGCATCCATGACGACTACGCGATCCACCAGATGCAGAAGGCTGGTACGGTGCGTAAAGAGCAGCAGGGTTTTATCTGCAAGATTTTCCAACAATCTCTGTCGCAGCATAGCTTCAGCATTATTATCCATGGCACTGGTCGGCTCATCAAGCACAAGAATTTCCGGATCCAGAAGTAGTGCTCGAGCAATCGTCACCGCCTGACGCTGACCTCCGGAAAGGTTCATGCCACGTTCACCGACCTGCCAGTCAAATCCGGCAGGATGTCCTTTGACAAAATCGGTTACACCAGCCAGGGTGGCCGCACTCAGAATTGCCGGACCGTCAACATAGGGGGCACCGAAAGCAATATTGTCACGAATGCTGCCATAGAAAAGGTAATTATCCTGGCTGACATAGCCGATATGACTTCTCAGATCGGCCACATGCAACTGACGCAGATCGATACCATCCAGTTTGACAGAACCTTTTTGCGGTTCGTAAAGCCCCATACAGAGACGCCCCAGAGTGCTTTTCCCGGAACCGGTCCGGCCGAGGATGGCAACCTTCTCTCCTGCTTTAATTTCCAGAGAGACACCATCCAGAGCAGGTATTTGACTATTCGGGTACTGAAAGTGAACATCTTCAAAGCGGATTGACGGCTGCAGGTTCTGAGCCTGGATGAACTCACGATCGAGGGGCCGCTCATTCGGTTGTCGCATCAACAGATCAAGTGACTTAAGCGCTATGCGTGACTGTTGCAGACGCGTCAGCATGGCGGCCACTGCACCAAGCGGCGCCATCGCCCGGCCAACCAGAATGTTACAGGCGATCAAGCCACCCAACGTCAGTTCGCCTTTAGAAATCAGGTAAACCCCGCCAATGATAATGCCCACGCTCACCAACTGGGCCGACCACTGCGAAAAGGAAATGGAGAAATTTGAGAGGACACGTGCCCTACTTGTCGACTTGGCATTCTGACCGACCACTTCTTCCCAGCGCTTCTGGATCTGCCCTTCGGCCATACTGGTCTTGATCGTCTCTATACCGGTAATGGCCTCAACCAGCAGGGCATTCTTCTGAGCACCTTCCTGGAAACTTTTTTCTATGATCCTCCGAAACGGTATCTGCAGGAAGAAACCGACCAGGACCACGATCGGCACTGCCACTAATGGCGCGAAAGCCAGTGGGCCGGCGATATATCCGATCAATGCGAGAAAGAGGAAAATAAAAGGCATATCCACCAGGGCCATCAGGGTGGTGGAGCTGAAAAATTCCCGCAACGATTCGAATTCGCGAAGATTATTTGCCAGGGCCCCAGCCGATTCAGGCTTGTGGTCAAGACGCATCGCCGTCATCTGTTGCATCAGCTTGCTGGCAATGATGACGTCGGCATTCTTACCGGCGACGTCGGCAAAATAACCGCGCAGATTGCGCAGTAGAAAATCAAAAAGGTACGCGATAAAAACCCCGAGAGCCAGAGCCCAAAGAGTATCAAAAGCATTATTCGGCACCACCCGATCGTAGACGTTCATGATAAACAGTGGACTGGCCAGAGCCAGGATGTTGACCATTGCCGTTGCCAACAGGACATGCTTGTAGATCGGGAAGAACTTGAAGATGGTTCCCCAGAACCATTCCCGGGGATCAACCAGCCTGAGCTCACTGGCCCGTTGATCCAGCTTCCCTTCCGGATGAACCAGCAGAACGTAACCGGAATACTGCTCCTGAAGCCGCTCTAGCGGCAGACTTTTCCCTGTACCACCACCCTGCGGGAAGACTACTTTGACCTGGGAATCTCCCACACTGACCAGGATGCAGGCTTGATCGTTCTGTAGCACCAGAATACAGGGCATAATCAACGAAGAGATATTCTGGATTTTTGGCCTATGAAAGGTGCGGACCATCAAACCGGCCTGCTCCGCAGCTCTGATACAAACTGCAAGAGGCGGTCTTTCACGGCCCTGTGGCATGCCTGCTTTAAGAGCTACGGTGGAAACCGGCCGTCCCAGCATTCCTGAAACGAGAGATAGGCAACGCAATACCGGAGGTTCATAATCGACCAGTCCCGGCGACACAAAGTCACTGGATCGACGTCTCGGTTGCGGCTTCTTGGGCGGGTCCTGACGTGCAATTTTTTCCTCGACAGGTTCCTGTTGTACTTTAGTTTGGCTTTTTTCTTCCGGCATGGTCCCTCGTCAGAGCCAGACAGATGGGCACATCAGCCTGAATCCACTCACGAATTCCAACATCGTTGCGATAGTTTAAAAGCAATAATTCAAGCCAGTTACACGCAGCATTATAGCATTAATTCCAACGAATGCGATCATCCTGCCTCATTACCTGGATAATAAACGATTTATAGCACGTGAAAGAAGGAAAAATATTGCAGAGAACTGCTTGGCAAGCACTAAATCTCTGATATACCTATATTCACCCGTAAAGATTAACTGTACCTGTAATATTCAATGCTTCTGAATACAAACCTGAAACACGGACATGAAAATGGGGAGGCAAAAAAGATGATAACAAAGAAACTGCTTACGAAGGGACTTCTGTTGAGTATGATCCTGCCGTTTGCCCTGCTGGCCGGCAGCAACGCACTGGCACAGGACACCAAGGTGCGATTATCCGATACTGTGACAACCGCCCTGGAATACAGCCCGCGCCTGAATGTACTGCAAGCTAACCAGGAAGCCATCGGATTTGAGCTCGATCGTGCAAAGGGTGGCTACTATCCACAGGTCGATGTTGCTTTCGGTTACGGCATCGAAGCCCACAGTGACACACTTACGCGTGGAGAAGGTAGAGAACACAATTTCTATGATCGTCTGGAAGGATCGATCCGCCTGTCTCAACTCCTCTATGACGGCAAGGAAACCAGGAGCCTGGTAGAAATTGAAGAGGCCAAACTGGCCTCTGCCGGCCACCGGACTTTCGATAATGCTGAGGCCATTGCTCTCGATGCAATCATTGCCCACATGGAAGTATACCGTCAACGTGAGTTGGTCGGCCTGGCACAGATGAATATTAATGATCACCTCGGAATCCTCGACAAACTTGAAGAACGCCAGGAAGGCGGTGCCGGCAGCATCGCTGACGTTGATCAGACCAAGGCTCGCCTGGCCCGTGCCTATGCTTCTCTGGCTGAGACTCAGGCAGGGCTCAAGACTGCCGGCGCTAACTACCAGCGCATTGTTGGCAAGCTGGCTGGTGATGTCGAATTTTTCAACGTTCCGGCCGGCGTCGTGCCCAAGTCGCTGGATATAGCGGTCAAACAAACAGCAGAAAACAATCCCAAAATCCTGGCACTCAGCGCTAATGTTGGTGAAGCAGATCGCAGAGTCGAACTGAGCAAATCCAACTTCCTGCCAAAAGTTCATGCGGAGCTGAGCTCCAGTTACGAAGATCAGATCGAAAGCTCAACGACTTATGAGCACAACAACCAGGCGATGGTGCGTGTGCGCTGGAACATCTTCAACGGCCACTCAGATGTTGCCGACCGCAAGGCCGCCAT
>JAUWTX010000010.1 GCA_030614505.1 Desulfuromonadales bacterium | reverse complement strand
TGATCTGGTGGTTCTTGATGTTCGGGCCGGCCGGGACTGGGCTGGTTCCGATAAAATGATTGTCGGTTCGGAGCGTGTCAAACCGGGAGGGGTGAACCAATGGGTCATAAATTATCCCAAAGATAAGGAGATTGTTCTCTATTGCGCCTGAATGAACGAGGCGACCAGTGCCAGTGTGGCACGGACATTGATCAAAATGGGATACTCGAAAGTTTACGCTCTTAAAGGTGGTTGGCGCGAATGGGAAAGCAAGGGTTATCCGGTGGAAGCAAAGTAGCTTACATCAGGAATCGACTCTTTGTCGCGGTTCTCGCCTCGCGTCACAAATGACCCGCAAATTTTAATCGGGGCACTTCTGGAAGTGTTCCCGATTAATTTTATCTGCGTGGCCGTATTGCAGGAAGAACATTTATGAGTGAAAAGACTCTATATGACAAACTTTGGGATCGTCATGTGGTGCGTTGTGACGATAGTGGTACTTGTCTGCTCTATATTGACAGACACCTGGTCCATGAGGTGACTTCGCCTCAAGCTTTTGAAGGCCTGCGTCTTGCCGGTCGTCAGCCCTGGCGGCCAGGTGCCAATCTGGCTGTACCGGATCACAACGTTCCCACAACAGACCGCAGCGAAGGTATTGCTGATCCCCTGTCTCGACTTCGGGTTGAGACTCTGGACGCCAACTGCGCAGATTTCGGTATTACCGAATTTGCCATGAACGATATCCGTCAGGGTATCGTCCATATTATCGGTCCTGAACAGGGCGCGACACTCCCTGGCATGACAATTGTTTGCGGCGACTCGCACACCTCGACCCACGGTGCTTTGGGCTCTCTTGCTTTTGGTATAGGAACCTCCGAGGTCGAGCATGCATTGGCCACTCAGTGCATTATCCAGAAGAAGGCCCGTAACATGCTGGTCAGTGTGGATGGCCAGGTTGGGGTGGGAATTACCGCCAAGGACATCATGCTGGCCATTATCGGCAAGATCGGCACCGCCGGTGGCACAGGATATGTGATCGAGTATGCTGGCGATGCAATCCGGGCGTTATCGATGGAAGGGCGCATGACGGTCTGTAATATGTCAATTGAGGCTGGCGCACGTGCCGGCATGATCGCCATTGATAAGAAGACAATCGATTACGTCAAGGGCCGACCCTACGCACCGAGTGGAGCACTCTGGGGTAAGGCGAAAACTGACTGGCAGTCGTTACACAGTGATTCCAATGCTCACTATGATCGTGTCGTGCACCTTGATGCCGACTCGATTCAACCCCAGGTGACTTGGGGAACTTCTCCGGAGATGGTGGTGGCTGTCGGTGACTGTGTCCCAGATCCTGCAACGGAACTCGATCCTGTCAAGCGCGAAGGCATGCAGGCGGCGCTCGCCTATATGGGGCTGACTGCGAACACTCCGATGACCGAAATTTACCCTGAAACCGTTTTTATCGGTTCCTGCACCAATGGCCGCATTGAAGACCTGCGTGCGGTAGCAGAGGTCGTCAAGGGCCACAAGGTAGCCGCCAATATTAAGCGGGTTCTGGTCGTTCCCGGGTCAGGTCTGGTTAAACAACAGGCTGAGGCTGAGGGGTTGGACAAGATATTTAAGCAAGCCGGTTTCGAATGGCGCGAGCCGGGTTGCTCCATGTGTCTCGCTATGAATGACGATCGGCTCTCACCACAGGAGCGTTGCGCATCGACTTCAAACCGAAACTTTGAAGGCAGACAAGGGCAGGGTGGGCGTACCCATCTGGTCAGCCCGGCTATGGCTGCGGCCGTAGCGATTATCGGTCACTTTGTTGATGTCCGAACTCTGGAGGTTTGACCTATGCAAGCATTTTGCAGACTGAATGGACTGGTCGCGCCTCTGGATCGCTCCAATGTCGATACGGACGCTATTATTCCCAAGCAATTTCTCAAGTCGATCAAGCGTACCGGTTTTGGTCCCAATCTTTTTGATGAGTGGCGCTATCTGGACCACGGTGAACTAGGTATGGACTGCAGCAAGCGTCCCCTTAATCCCGATTTTGTCCTCAACCAGCCTCGCTACCAGGGCGCGCAAATTCTGCTGGCACGTGACAACTTCGGTTGTGGATCTTCGCGCGAGCATGCGCCGTGGGCGATGTTCGATTACGGCTTCCGGGTGGTGATTGCTCCCAGCTTTGCAGATATTTTTGCCAACAACTGTTTCAAGAATGGCATCCTGCCGGTTGTGCTCCCTGTTGAAAAGGTTGCCAGGCTGTTTGCAGAGGTCGCGCCGACTGTTGGCTACAAGCTGGATGTTGATCTTGAAAAGCAGCAGGTGACAACACCGGCCGGTGAGGTGTTTGAATTTGCAGTCGATGTCTTCCGTAAAAAATGTCTTCTGGAGGGGCTTGACGACATCAGCCTGACTTTGCAGCATGTTGAGGAGATAAAAGCATTCGAAGCCAGAAGAAAGATTGAAGAGCCGTGGTTGTTTAGTTCCTGAAATCAATTGAAGAAAATCATAGATAAACATTACTTTTATATGAAGAGGTCACAATGCAAGGAACAGAGTTGGTTTTACGAGCACTCCATGCCAAGGGTGTGAAATACATTTTTGGCTACACCGGTGGGGCGATCATGCCGGTGCTCGATGAAATGGAAAAACAAAAGTTGTTTACTTTTTTTATGCCGCGCCATGAGCAAGGGGCGACCTTCATGGCCCAGGGCCTGTCGCGTGCTTCGCTTTCGACAGACAACCCGCAGATTGGTGTTTGTATGTCGACCTCCGGGCCGGGCGCTATGAATTTGGTAACCGGCATTGCTGATGCGCACATGGACTCCGTGCCGATTGTCGCAATTACCGGACAGGTGGCAACTGGCGTGATTGCGACCGACGCCTTTCAGGAGAGTGATGTGGTCGGTGTCATGATGCCGGTTTGCAAACAGACCTACATGCCGCTCTCTGCCAAGGAGATCGAGAAAACCATTCACGAGGCCTTCTATGTGGCAACGACCGGACGATTCGGGCCGGTTGTGATCGACATCCCCAAAGACGTACAGGTGCAAAAGGTCAAGGAAAGTTACACATTTAACGCTAAGAAGTTCCGTCCGAAGCTGCCGGGGTTTTACTACCACCCCTCGCCGGAACGGGAAGTTCTACATCAGGCCATCGAAATGATCAATCGCAGCGAGCGTCCGGTGATGTTCTGCGGGCACGGGGTCATCTCCAGCAATGCCGGAGCCATGTTGCAGGAGTTTGCTGAAAAGACCAATATCCCGGTAGCCTTCACCCTGCATGGTTTATCGGCGATGCCGGCCGATCATCCCCTGAGTCTGGGTATGATGGGTATGCACGGCACAGTTGAAGCAAACCGTGCCGTTATGAATGCCGACCTGATTATCAGCTTCGGTATGCGCTTTGATGATCGGGTGACCGGCAAGTTGAGTGAGTATGCCAAGGATGCCGATGTGATCCACGTGGAGATTGACCCCTCCGAACTTGACAAGAATGTCGCGACCACTGTTGCCATCAATGCAGATGTTTCCCGGACTCTGCATGTCATGCTCAACGATCCCGAACTGGTTTCCAAGCCGAGACGGCGCTGGCTGAAGGAGATCGAAGTCAATCGCCAGGAGACGACTGCCGAGGTTGAGGCAGAAATCGCCGCCGGAGTCGGTGACGATGGCAAGCTTTTGATGAAGACGATCATCCGCCGCCTGTCAGATATTACCGAGGGCAAGGACATTGTTGTCCCTGATGTTGGGCAGCACCAGATGATGGCGGCCCGTTACTACAACTTCCAGACCAACAACAGCTGGTTCACCTCCGGGGGCGCCGGAACCATGGGTTGCTCCCTGCCGATGGCAATCGGAGCCAAGCTGGCACGGCCCGATGAACGGGTTTGGTCGATCAGCGGTGATGGTGGTTTCCAGATGAACATACAGGAACTGGGCACCATCATGGAGCAGGGTACGGATGTCAAAATCATGATCCTGAACAATGGCTACCTGGGTATGGTGCGCCAGTGGCAGACCTTGTTTTTTGATGGGCGTTATGCCGGTACACCGATGCAAAGCCCGGACTACGAGCCAATCGCCAGAGCTTACAACATTCCGTACCAGAAGGTCACCGAACTGGATCAGGTTGATGCGGCTATTCGCACCGCCGCGGAGCATGAGGGTGCTTATCTGCTCGAATTCATCTGTGATCCTTCTGAGATCATTTTGCCGATGATTCCCGCTGGAGGTGGGCTTGGAGATATGATCGTTTCGCGGCCGAAGCCACTTATTGACGGGAATACAAAATGACAGCCAAAAAAATGAAAAGAAGGGCCATCCTGGCCTTTGTGCAGAACAAACCAGGGACTCTCAACAAGATTGCCATGATGATTCGGCGCAAGATGTACAACGTCGATACTCTGACAGTTTGCAAGGCCAAGGCCCCGGGGGTCAGTCGTATGACTATCACGCTTCGCGAAGATGACGAGGCCAGAGTCGTCCAGGTGATAAGGCAACTGGAAAAGTTCACTGAAGTCATTCGAGCCAAGGAACTGAACCGCGAAAATAGTTACTGGCGCGAAGTGGCTATCGTCAAATTCGAACTGGAAAAGAAAGTGCTCGAGAAATTACAGAAAAAATACCAGGTTGAAATTTTAGATAGTCAGCCGCACGATATCTACATTGTTCAGATTGCCGGTCCCACGGAACGGATCGACAGTTTCCTGGAGGATGTCGGATCGGAACATTTTATTGAGATTGCCCGGACCGGCGTCACCGCAATGGATAAGTAAGCTGTAAAGCTGTAGGGCTGTAAGCAATAAGGTTCTGCAACTTAGCCATTTCGTCTGCCGAATGAGTAAATGAGAGAGCTAATGAAACGTCGCAGCGAAGAGATTACCGGTCGCAAGAATTCGGAAAAATGGGTAGAGCGCACTGCTGCGCGAACCATGTTGCGGGCTGTGCGCTTTACTGATGAGGATTTCGACAAGCCGATCATCGCCCTGGCGGTCCCACATACCAATGGCACGCCGTGCAATGACCATGTCAGGGCTCTTGGCGATATCGTCCAGCAGGCTATTGAAGCCGCTGGTGGCAAGGCAATTGTGTTCGGTACCCCGGTGGTTTCAGATGGTATCTCCATGGGCACCGAGGCGATGAAATATTCATTGGTCAGCCGAGAGGTGATTGCCGACAGCATCGAGTTGATGACCGAAGGTTACCGGGTTGATGGAGTGATTACCCTCTCCGGTTGCGACAAAACCATCCCCGGGGCTCTGATGCCGATCGCACGCAACAACCTGACCGGTCTGACCCTTTATGGCGGAAGCATCCTGCCCGGTGAATATCATGGCAAAGCACTCAATATCGTCAGTGCCTTCGAAGCGATCGGTGCTCACTGCGCAGGTAAAATTGATGCACAGGAACTGCACGCGATCGAGTGCCATGCTTGCCCGGGGGCCGGTTCCTGTGCCGGTATGTACACTGCCAATACTATGGCTTCAGCCATCGAAGCCCTCGGTATGAGCCTGCCCGGAGCGGCGTCAAATCTTGCTGTTGACGAAGGCAATGAAATATCGGCAGAAAAGCGTGAGGATTGTGTGCGTGCAGCGCAAGCTGTCGTCGAATTGCTCCAGTCAGGTATTAAGGCCCAGGATATAATGACCCGCAAGGCGTTTGAAAATGCACTGACTGTCGCCTGGGCGTTGGGTGGATCGACCAACGCAGTCTTGCATCTGCTGGCTCTGGCTCACGAAGCCGAAGTTGAATTGACTCTTGCCGATATCGAACAAGTGACCGCCAGGGTGCCACTGCTGGGTAACTTCAAACCGTTTGGTCAGTACGTGATGAACGATCTGCATAAGATCGGTGGATTGCCGATGGTGATGAAGACGCTGCTGGATGCAGGTTATCTCCACGGCGATTGCTTAACGGTGACTGGCAGGACACTGGCTGAGAATCTGGTTGACGCCCCGCCGTGGCCTGAGAATCAGGATGTATTTTACAGCCCGGAGCATCCTTATGCACCGGCTCATCAGCATATCCGTGTTTTGTACGGTAATCTTGCAACTGAAGGGTGTGTGTTGAAGATCAGTGGCAAAGAGATGACCAAATTCGCCGGGCCAGCACGGGTTTTCGATCGGGAAGAGGATGCCCTTGCGGCGATCCTGGCCGGTAAAATCTGTGAGGGAGACGTGATGGTCATCCGTTACGAGGGCCCCAAAGGTGGCCCTGGTATGCGCGAGATGCTGTCTCCTTCGTCAGCTTTGATGGGGGCTGGATTGGGTAAAAATGTGGCGCTGGTCACTGATGGCCGATTCTCTGGCGGCACTCATGGCATCATGATCGGTCATGTGGCTCCGGAAGCCCAGGTGGGGGGAGTCATTGCGGTAGTAAGGGAAGACGACATAATCGAGATTGATCTTGAATCTGGTGAGTTGAATCTCAAGCTTGGTGAAAGTGAAATTGCCAAACGGTTGACGCAGTGGCAGGCTCCAGAGGCACGATATTCCAGGGGAGTATTGGCGAAATACGCCAAGCTGGTTTCGTCGGCATCTCGTGGGGCGGTTACCAGTTAAGAGGCCACTGCCAACGTTGCCAAGAATTATTTGATGGTTTGGATACTTAAGAGGGACTCTACAAGGGAAGAGTCCCTCTTTTGCGTCTCGACTGTGGCTAAAAGCCAAATATCAGGTACATTTTAATCATAATTCGTCATTTTGTGATGTTGCTCTGCCAATAGTGTCTTTCGGGAGCGCTTTGATTGCTCGGGAGTCTGTTGGACTTGATAACCGCAGTTTTTTGTTAAGCCAGTCAGGCTCCTTAAGGAGTTGTCGACCATGACCATGGATAATCGTAAAACAATTGATAACCTGCTGGATATAGAAAATGACGAGTGGCGAGAATCACTCGATTATGTCTTGCAGACACAAGGAGAGGAACGGGTTCGTCAGTTACTCCGCCTGCTGCAGGTCAGGGCCCAAGAGCAGGGGGTCAGCATCCCCTTTACTGCCAACACCCCTTATATCAACACTATCCCCAAAAACCAGCAGCCGGTTTTCCCTGGAAATCGCCTGATTGAACGGCGGATCAAATCGATTGTCCGCTGGAACGCCATGGCCATGGTGATCCGCGCTAACCGGGAGAAGTCAGGTATTGGCGGCCACATTTCAACATTTGCCTCCGTCGCCACACTCTGGGAAATCGGTTTTAATCACTTCTGGCGGGGGCGGACAGACGCGTTTCTTGGCGACATGATCTACTTCCAGGGACACGCTGCACCGGGAGTCTACGCCCGGGCCTTCCTTGAAGGCCGTCTCAGCGAGCAGGATCTGGAAAGGTTCCGTAGCGAACTGGCCCCCGAAGGCGGCCTCTCTTCTTATCCTCATCCCTTCCTGATGAAAGAATTCTGGGAGTTTCCAACCGTCTCCATGGGGCTGACGGCCCTGACGGCAATCTATCAAGCCCGCTTCAACCATTATCTCGTCGATCGTGGGTTGCGTAAGTCGAGCGGCCGCCAAGTCTGGGCGATGCTCGGTGACGGTGAGATGGATGAACCAGAATCACTCGGTGCCATTACCCTGGCGTCCAGAGAAAATCTCCACAACCTGATTTTTGTCATAAACTGCAACCTGCAGCGCCTGGACGGGCCGGTGCGTGGCAACGGCAAGATCATCCAGGAACTGGAAGCCGCCTTCCGTGGGGCAGGCTGGAATGTCATCAAGGTGATCTGGGGAGATGATTGGGACAAACTCCTCGAAAGGGACAATACCGGGCTATTAGTGAAACGGATGGACGAGGTCCTCGACGGTGAAATGCAGCATTTTACTCTGAAAAGCGGTGCCTACGTCCGCGAACATTTCTTCGGTAAGTATCCGGAACTGCTAAAACTGGTGGAAAATTACAGCGACGATCAGCTCGGCAGTTTGACCCGTGGCGGACACGATCCGGATAAGGTTTATGCCGCATTCAAAGCAGCAGTCGAACACACGGGTTCACCGACGGTCATTATGGCTCAAACCATCAAGGGCTATGGCCTGGGTGAAGCCGGTGAGGGCAAGAACATCACTCACTCGCAGAAAAAGCTGAATGAGGATGAACTCAAAGAGTTTCGTACCCGCTTCAATATTCCGATCAGCGATGGCGAGATTTCTGAGGCCCCCTTCTATCGCCCAAGTGATGATAGCCCCGAGATGCAATACCTCAAGGAACGCAGAGCGGTTCTTGGCGGTTCGATTCCAAAGCGTTTTGGCGGCAGTCAACCGATGGCCTGCCAGACCGATGAGCTGTTTCGTGAATATTTCACCGGCTCAGGCGAACGTGAATTAGCGACCACCATGGCCTATGTGCACATGCTGGCCAAATTGCTGCGCGATCCGGAACTTGGCAAACTGATTGTACCGATCGTTCCCGACGAGGCACGTACCTTCGGTATGGAGTCACTCTTTCGTCAGGCCGGGATCTACAGCCATGTAGGACAGCTTTATGAGCCGATCGATAAGGGTAGCCTGCTGTACTACAACGAGAGGAAAACCGGTGCGATCCTCGAAGAGGGGTTGAGTGAAGCCGGGTCGATGGCGAGCTTCATCGCTGCGGGAACGGCCTATTCCAACAACGGTGTGCAGACGATCCCTTTTTACACTTTCTATTCGATGTTCGGTTTCCAACGGGTCGGCGATCTGATCTGGCAGGCCTGCGACAGTCGTGCGAGGGGGTTCTTGATCGGTGCCACTGCCGGACGAACCACTTTGGCTGGTGAGGGATTGCAGCACCAGGATGGTCACAGTCATGTTCTGGCTATGACCCCGACCAAGATCAAGGCTTATGACCCGGCGTTTGCCTACGAGATGGCTGTTATTGTCCATGACGGGTTGACTCGGATGTACTGTCACCAGGAAGACCTGATCTACTATCTGACAGTGACGAACGAGACATACCTTATGCCTGCCATGCCGAAAGGGGCTGGTGTCCGTGAAGGCATCATCAAAGGAATGTACAAATACCGTCCCGCCCGAATTAAGGGCAGTAAAGCCAAAGCGCACCTGCTCGGCAGCGGCGCTATCCTCAACGAGGCAATCAAGGCGCAGGAAATTCTGGAGACCGAATTCGGGGTCGCCGCTGATGTCTGGAGCGTTACCAGCTATAAGGAGCTCTACCAGGACGCCGTGGAATGTGAGCGCTGGAACCTGTTAAATCCAAAGAAAAGAGCAAAAAGGCCTTATGTTAACCGTCTTCTGGCCAAGGAGAAAGGCGTCTTCGTTGCTGCTTCAGATTATATGAAGATACTGCCTGCATCAGTGGCTCAATGGTTCCCCGGCCCGCTGCACTGTTTGGGGACTGATGGCTTTGGTCGTAGTGACAGTCGTGAACAGTTGCGTGATTTTTTCGAAGTCGATGCTCGCTATATTGTGATTGCAGCGCTCAAGCAATTGGCCGATGTTGGTGAGATTGCCAGTGATATTGTCGCTCAGGCAATTGCTGATTTGCAGATTGATCCGACCAAGTTGAATCCGCATGTTGATTAGGTGCATGAGGACTGTCCTACGGTTGTAAATTGCAGAGCACAGATCACACTTTTCTGATAACTGATAACTAAACTGATCAAGGGAAAACTATGACACACGAGATAAGAGTCCCTGAAGTGTCGGAAGGGGTGACTGAGGGAACCGTCGTTGATATCGCCGTTGCCGTTGGCGACCGTGTCGAAGTGGATCAGACTCTGCTGGAGTTAGAGACCGACAAGGCGGTGATTGCCATTCCGTCACCTTTTGCAGGTAAGATCATCGAGGTCAGGGTGGCGGCAGGCGACAGTGTGCCGATTGATGCAGTCATTATGGCCATCGAGACGGATGAACCGGGAGTTACTGATGACGTGGGATCTGAAACCCCGGCTGAAGCACAGCCCGAACCTGAACTCAATGAAAAGTCAGACAAGCGAGCTGCTGTTGATCCAGAACCTGAAACATCTGCCAAGGTAGCAGAACTTCCTTTGCCAGCGTCGGTGTCGGCCCAACCCGAAGTTGATCTGCAAAGTGTGCGACGGGGCGATCGAGTAGCTCCTGCGGCTCCTTCCGTGCGTCGCCTGGCGCGTGATCTGGGAGTCGATATCTACCAGGTGCAGGGGACCGGACCCGGTGGTCGAATCAGCGCAACCAACGTGCGTGATTTTGTCCGCGACACCATGCGGCGCATCACTGGAGGAGGCCCGGTTCCGGCGGCCTTCGGAGAATTTCCGGGGTTGCATGCCCAGCGACCCCTGCCGGATTTCACCCGGTGGGGTGAGGTGAATCGGGAACCTCTCTCACGGATTCGTGAGTTGACTGCCGATGCCATGAGCTATGCTTGGTCGACCATCCCCATGGTCACCCAGTACGACCATGCCAGGGTCACCGAAATTGAGAAGTTCCGCAAGGAGTTCAACAGCAAGGCGAGCAACGAAAACCGGTTAACGATGACCGCCATCCTGGTCAAGATCTGCGGCGCAGCACTCAAGGAATTTCCCCGCTTCAACAGCAGTCTCAATCTGGCGCACAAGGAACTGATCCTCAAGCAATATGTGCACATTGGTGTCGCTGTTGACACCCGTGGCGGCCTGCTGGTTCCAGTGATTCGCGACGCTGATAAAAAGGGTGTTGAAAAACTGGCCATCGAGTTGAACGAGATCGCCGGGAAAACCCGTGATCGCAAGATCAGCCCTGCCGATATGGAAGGTGGGACCTTCACAATCAGTAATCTGGGTGGGGTCGGCGGGACATCATTTACCCCAATCGTATACGCCCCTCAGGTTGCTATCCTGGGGGTCTCCACTGCGGAAATGCAGCCGGTCTGGAACGGCCGGAAATTCACCCCCGGTCTGGTCATGCCACTCTCGCTGACTTACGATCACCGGGTTATTGATGGCGCCGACGGTGCCCGTTTCCTGCGTTGGATCTGTTATGCGCTCGAGAATCCCCTGCAATTGGTCATGAAAGGATAATTCTGTGACTAGCTATAATATAATTCCTGCGACCGCCCAGTTGGTTGTCATTGGTGCCGGGCCTGGTGGTTATGCTGCCGCTTTCAGGGCCGCCGAACTCGGCTGTGATGTCACCATGATCGATCCAGAAGCTAACCCTGGTGGTGTTTGCTTGCACCGTGGCTGTATCCCGTCCAAAGCTCTGTTGCATGTCGCCAAACTTGTTGCCGAAGCCGAAGAAGCAGCCGATATTGGCGTGACGTTTGCTGCTCCGCAGATTGACCTGGAGCGGGTACGCAACTGGAAAGACGAAGTCATCGGCAAATTGACAGGTGGGCTCGGCGGCAAAGTAGCAAAAATGAAGATCACCTACGTGCGCGGTATGGCGCGGTTCATAGGTGCCCGGACCTTAACGGTTACGACCACGGACGGAGTCGTTGGCGAGATGACTTTTGAACTGGCGATTCTGGCCACCGGTTCGCGACCGATCATGTTGCCGGGAGTCGCACCGGACAGCAAGCGGATCATCGATTCCAGCGGTGCACTTGAGCTCGTCGATATTCCCGCGTCCCTTCTGGTTGTAGGCGGCGGCTATATCGGTCTGGAGATCGGCTCGGTCTACGCCGCTCTCGGCAGTAAAGTTTCGGTTGTGGAGATGACCGATGGACTGCTTCCGGGCTGTGATCGTGACCTGGTCTCGGTGTTGAAAAGGCGACTCAGCAAAAAGTTCACAGAGATCCTGCTGAACACACGGGTGACCGGTTTAAAAGAGCAGAAAAATGGTGTTTCTGCGACTCTGGAAGACAAGCAGGGCGAGACGCTGAAGCAACGTTTCGACAAAGTTCTGATCGCAATCGGTCGCAAACCTAACAGTGAGAACCTGGGTCTGGAGAACACTGCAATCAAAGTGAACGACAAAGGCTTCGTAGAGGTCGATGGCCAGATGCGTACGGCTGAAGACCACATCTTCGCCATCGGCGACATTGCTGGTGAGCCGATGCTGGCGCATAAAGCTTATGCCGAGGCTAAAGTTGCCGCTGAAGTTGTGGCCGGCAGAAAGGCGGTTTTCGATCCGCGCGCGATTCCGGCCGTGGTCTTCACCGATCCGGAGATTGCCTGGTGTGGTCTTACTGAGACTGAAGCTCGAGCACAAAAGATCAAGGTCAAGACCGCCAAAATGCCCTGGCGCGGCAACGGTCGCACCCTGACTCTAGGCCGTGATGACGGCATGACCAAGCTGATTATCGATCCTGAGACTGACCGCCTTCTCGGCATGGCAGTTGCCGGCCCCGGAGCCGGCGAACTGATCGCCGAAGGGGTTGTCGCCCTGGAGATGGCGGCAGTGAGCGAGGATCTGCGCAAGTCGATTCATCCCCATCCGACTCTTTCTGAGACGATTTACGAGGCTGCGGAGATGTTGTTTAAGGGGTGACCTGTGCGCTTGTATCCAATATAGCCACGATCACCATATTCTCCCTCTAAAGTTTTAGTCGACATTTCATTACCCAGTCTTGGCCACTCCAATTTTCTCCAGCGAAGAAACACACCTTTTTTCTGCTAAACTTTCAGATCATGGTCAAGCCTCCTCAAAAAAAGAGTCGCTTCATGACAAACCTGATTGTCTTTGGACTAATTCTCATCGTGTTCCTGACTCTGTGCGGCTATTTCATGAGCAGGATGCCGGGGCGCTCATTTTCCGGGCCGTTGCCGGACCTGACCGCGTCCGAGAGGCTTCTGAAAGATCGTTTGCACACTCATGTCGAAACGCTGGCCGGCACGATCGGGTAACGGAATATCTGGCAATACGACAACCTGCAACGAGCGGCTGCATATATAGAAGAGGCATTCAAACATGCCGGGTTAAGGACCAGGTCGCTTTCGTATGAGTCTGCGGGTAAACAGGTCCGCAACATTGAAGCCGAGATCCCTGGCATGGAAGATTCTGCCGGGATCCTTGTTGTGGGCGCTCATTACGATTCATTGATCCACACCTCCGGGGCCAATGATAATGGGTCGGGTGTTTCGGCTCTGCTTGAACTGGCCCGCCTCTTCAGTGACAAAAAACTGAGAAAAACGGTGCGATTTGTTGCTTTTGTTAATGAGGAACCCCCTTTTTTCAAGACCTCTCAAATGGGCAGTTTGGTCTATGCAAAACAGGTTCAGGAAAACGGGGATCGTATTGTCGGCATGATCTCATTGGAGACGATTGGTTACTATACCTCTGAGACGTTAAGCCAGAAGTACCCATTGCCTCTGCTACGTTTCTTCTATCCCGATCGTGGTGATTTCCTTGCCCTTGTCGGCAATTTCACTTCCAGAAACATGTTGAAGCGAGGTGTTAAAGCTTTTCGACAGCACGGTGCTTTTCCATCAGAAGGGATCGTCGCTCCAGGTTGGCTGATTGGGGTTGACTGGTCTGATCATTGGTCCTTCTGGAAAACCGGTTACCCAGCCATTATGGCGACTGATACGGCGCTCTTCAGATATCCGTATTACCATGATGCTGATGATACCCCTGATAAAATCGATTATGACGCACTGGCCAGGGTTGTCAGCGGATTGCAGGAGGTGATTGCGGAGCTTGGAAAATAACTTTTACGGGTTATGAAATCTTGATTCAACCATAGGGGGCAGGCATGGGTGATATGTCCACTTCATATGATGATTTGCAGTATTGCACAGCAGTGAAGCAATTCATGAACAAGACACTATCCATGGACTGCCCTTACAGCAGCATTTCTGATCCTCCTTACAGGACAAAGAAATGTTTATAAACCATCGGTTATCAGACGCTTAAAAAACAAGCATTGCACGAGGTGCCTATGGATGCCCATCAATATTACCAGAGCGTGATTGAGCAGATGAAGAACTGCTTTGCCTTAAGTCACTATGTCATAGCTACCGGTCGTGAGTTGACCGGATCGGGGCTCGATCCGATTTTCCCAGCCTTGGTCGAACCCGTATCCTCCTTGCCGCATCTAAGTGTACAACGGGCACTGCAGGTCCATATCCCGGTGGTCGGGGAAAGGTCGCAGTCGGTGCTCATGCCGCTTGATTTCGAGATCTTTCTGGAAAATGAAAACCACAAGCTCTATGTCGACCAGAAAACGCAGCGGCAACTTTTCGATCAGATTCTTCCCCTGATCCGGTTTGTTGAGGATTTCCTGCGCACCCGGGGGCTGCCTTATCTTCTCGATTATACTCCGTCCGGCATCCATGTTTTGTTTCAAAATCTTTTCAGTCAGCGGGCGACGGAGGAGGTCAGAAAAATCGGTTTTGTGGAAGAAGATCTTGTTAAAGCATGCACTTACATCGACCAGCAGGACATCCGGCGATGGTACGGGGTCAGTCTTGAGGCTGCCGCTGTGTTCAGCGGCCTCGGCAAGCTTGCCGAGTATCTCTCTCTGGTCACTATGAAGGCTTTTCAGGATAACGAAGCGAAGGGGATGCTTCCGGTGACCATTGCCGACAGTTGTGAGCGCTGTGTCAACTTCGACAATTCCTGGAGCGAAGGTTCTCCTTTTATGCGATCCATCCGCAGCCCATTTTCCCTGCACAAAAAGAATCAGGAAAAATACGGTTTTGAGCAGCATCCCCCCCTGGTTGATGTGATCGGAACCTGTTTCGACGGAGAAAAGATCCAGGAAACCGACGATATCGACTTTATCCTAGATTGCATGTGGAGTTTGGAAAAGGCCGCCGAGCATGCTCAGAATTTTACCGGAGACATCCCCTGCTCCAACGAAACCCTGATCGATTTGGTGCGCGAGTACCGGGCTTCTGATCTCTATCGGTTCCATCAGGAGTTTGAAAGTCAAGAGGACCTGCCCAAGGGGATTGCTGTGGAAAGGGCCAAAAGGGAGGAAAGGATTTCAGACTGGACGCGAGATATTATTTGTCATCCCAATCCCTCAGCCCTGCAACCCAAAAAGATGGTTAAGATGGTGCACGATTTTTTGATCAACGCTGACTGGAAAGCTAAACACATTGCCAACGTGCTACGCGATCTTTATCAAAACCCCACCTTTGGCTGGACGCAGGACTTTTTCAAGTATCCATCAGAAGAAAAGGCCAATTACTGGGCCAGAACCTACAGCGCGGTAGCTTTTTTGAAGACTGGCAAGGTGGATGTGTAAAGGTAGTGGAGTTCCGGTGACGGTCAGACCTAGTGATCTGAGTAGAAAGAGTAAAAGAGTTCATATCCCAGATCCAGGTGGTCTGCTACTCCGGCTATCGCGGTGAAGAGACTCCACGGTCCTTTTATCTCGGTGAGCGGCGGGTCAAAGTCGCCGAGGTGGTCGACTGCTGGTTGGCCCCCAACCATCGCTACTTCAAGGTCCGTTGCCCCGGCGGAGACGTGTATCTCCTGCGCCACGACGGCCTGACCGACAGCTGGGAGCTGGTTCTGTCCGACAGGCTGCTAGAAGCTTGACTGGCTTTTCGTCCGTAAATGGCCATGTGTATTGGCAAAACAAATGGCCCTTGCGGGCCAGGATAATGCGTTATGAAAAGCGAACAGATCCTCGAGATCAAAAATCTGCGTGACCGCACGGGACTCTTTGCGGATCGTTACGAGGCGGGGCAGGTTTTGTCCGGGTTGGTCATGCAGCTTGGTCTGCAGAACCCCCTGGTGCTGGCCATCCCGGCCGGCGGGGTGCCGGTAGCGGCCCCACTGGCCGAAGCCCTGGGTTGCCAGTTGGACGTAGCGGTTGTCAGTAAAATTACTTTACCCTGGAACACCGAGGCCGGTTACGGAGCGGTTGCCTTTGATGGCAGTTACCTGCTCAATGAAGCAATGATCAGTGCTGTTGGTCTGGACGAGGCTGACATTGCCCGGGGTCTCGAAAAGACCAGGGAAAAGGTCGTCGGACGGGTCGCAGCGTTACGAAAAGGGCGGCCAATGCCAGATATGACAGCGCGCGAAGTCATTGTGGTCGATGACGGACTGGCGAGCGGCTTCACCATGTATGCGGCTGTGGCCGCCTTGCGTCGGGCGGGAGCAGGAGAGCTTATTGTCGCTGTTCCTACCGGCCACGAGAATTCTATGCAGAGCCTGGTGGAAAAAGTTGATATGGTCTGTTGTGCCAACATCAGGAGTGGTCCTTCCTTTGCCGTGGCATCAGCCTATCAGCACTGGAGTGACGTCAGTGAAGCTGAAGCTGAACAGATATTGTTGGAATTTCCAGGAGCATAATACCCTAAACTTCCCAAATTTGACCAAAGTCATATCCTTCTTTTCTAATCAAGAGTATTTTCAATAAACCATGAACAAAGTAATCAATTGGAACAAAGCAAGCCACTGGAGGCTGATGATCCAGTGGCTTTTCTTCGGCTGGTGCCTCTTCCTTGGTATACAGTTCGGTCTGTTTGTCCACCATTTCGAAACTCAGGGGCAGGCTGGATATTATCCTCGGCCTCCGGGGGTGGAGGGCTTTCTGCCAATCGGTTCTCTGGTGAGCCTCAAAGCCTGGTTGCTCACAGGGCACTTTGACACAGTCCATCCAGCGGCACTGGTGCTTTTTCTTACATTTCTTGCCATGGCACTGCTGGCCAAGAAATCTTTCTGCTCGTTCATCTGTCCTGTGGGAACCCTCTCAGAAGGAACCTGGAAGCTTGGTCGCAAACTGTTTGGCCGCAATTTCCGTATCTGGCGGGGTCTCGACCTTTTCCTGCAGTTCACCAAGTACGCACTGCTTTACTTTTTTGCCCAACTGATCCTGGTTGGTATGCCGACAGTGGCGATCAGAGAATTCCTGGCTGCTCCTTACTGGGCGATTGCCGATGTCAAAATGTTACACTTCTTTACCGGGATGTCGCTCACCAGCATGGTGGTGATTGCGGTGCTTTCGTTACTATCAGTTGTTTACAAGAATTTCTGGTGTCGCTATCTCTGTCCCTATGGCGCACTGCTTGGTCTGTTGAGTATGCTCAGCCCTTTCAAGGTCACGCGCCGCGAGGATCGCTGCATCAATTGCGGTGTCTGCAGTCGTAATTGTCCGGCACAGATCGATGTGCAGCATAAGGTGCGGGTCCATTCACCGGAATGCACCGGTTGTCTGACCTGTGTCAGTAACTGTCCTGAAAAGGAAGCCTTGTCGATGGCTTTCTGGAAACGACCTGTGCCGGGAGTCGCGTTTGTGGTGATCGTGATGCTGCTTTTTAGCAGTGGGGTGCTGTCCGGTATGCTCAGCGATCACTGGCAGACGAGTTTGACTTATGTGGATTACCAACGATTGATCCCTTTCGCTTCGCGTTTAGGGCATTAGACCCCAGTTTGTCAAGTCTAACACCCTCCGAAACTCGCAATCTTCTCAAGTTAGTTTATACTTATCTCTTCACTGATTCAGGTTAAGCGGAGGTGGGTATGGCTCTCAAAGAAGACATTACTGAAAAATCGTATTTTTCGTCTGTTTGGTGTGTGGTTCTCAGCTCAGTCCTTGGGCTATTGCTTCTCCTTGCGCCATTAACCGTTAATGCATACGAGCTTCTTTTAGGGACCGGAAAAGCAGGTACTTTTTCCCATTTTTCCGGGCGCATGTTGTGCCGGACTATCAGCCAGCAACTGCCGGATGTCACATGTTCAACGCAAGGGGCAGATGATGAAGTTGACAATCTTACTAATCTTCAAAGCGGTTCACTTGATCTTGCCATTATAAACTCGAAGGTATTGGATGGCGCTGTCAATAAATCAGGAATGTTTCAATTCCTCGACATCAACTATGAAAATCTCACTATTCTTACCCCTCTTTATGACCGTCCCATTGGCATTATCGTTCGTGCAGATGCCGGAATTGCAACTTTAAACGATCTCAAAGGGAAACGGGTTAATGGCGGAGCGCCTGGATCAGTAGAGCGTCGAGCCATGGAATTGATCATGAAAGCCAAGGGCTGGTCCGTGGATGATTTTGCCCTCTTTGAAGAATTGCCCACGTCCCATTCGCAGGACACCCTGGCTTTTTGCCAGGGTACTGTGCAGGCGATGTTGAATGTCGGAGTGCATCCCACCCTGCCCATCCATAAGTTACTCAAAAATTGTAAAGCACAATTGCTGGATATTGATGACGATGATATTGACGCGTTGATTAACAGTCGTCCGGCTTGCTGGAAAACAGAGATTAACTCAGAGTCCTACCCGGGTCCGGAAAGTCGTGTACAAACATTTGGAACCAGGGCGATATTGGGTGCTTCTGGCGCAATTGACCAAGAAACAGCCTATACCATTGTAAAAGCTATTTACGACAATCAAAAGCGCTTGCAAGGCAACCATCCTGCTCTGTCTTTGTATCCCGTACAGGAGGCCCGAACAGGAATTGAGGGTTTGCAACTGCACAAGGGTGCAGATCAGTTTTTTACGACGCAATAGTCAATTAATCCCTGGCATCCAGTTCATTGCCCCCCCCCAGCTTATTGATAACTCGACAGGCTGCCAGCTTACTGGTTTAATAGACCTTATTGAGCACAGTATGGAGAAGGGTTGACTATGTACGGTTGGACCGGGAAAGTTCTGGAAATAGATTTAAGCAATAAAACCACCAGAGTCGTAAATCCAGATAAAATAGTTTATGAGAAATACATCGGTGGCAAAGGGTTGGCCGGTTATTATCTGAAACCCTTTGTGACCAGGCATTGGACTGATTCCAAGATGCCTCTGCTGTTCTTCACCGGCCCCCTGAATAATACCTCCTCCCCAACCTCAGGCAGAATGACCGTTCTGTCTAAATCTCCTCTGACGGGCACTGTCGGCGACACATCGGTGGGCGGGAAATTGGGCACTATGCTCAAGCGCGCCGGGTATGACGGCATAATTATCACCGGGAAAAGCGATAAATATATCGGGATTCACCTGGATGATAACGGCATCAGGTTTGCGGATGCGACAAAATATCAGGGGTATTCGGTCACGGAGACCTGCCAGGAGTTGGAGCGGACAGACCCCGGTGCTTCCACTGCAGTCATCGGACCGGCGGCAGAAAACCGGGTGATGTTTGCCTCTATCGTTCTGGATGAGCATTATTTTGCCGGACGTGGCGGGCTTGGCTGTGTCATGGCGGATAAAAAGCTGAAATTTATCACCGTAGATGGTAGTCGGAAAACACCGGTGGCAGATGTGGGTGAACTGGCCAGGGGGCGTGAGGAAATTTTTCGGCTGGTAGCCGCTTCCCCTGTCCTGATGGGAGATCTGGGAATTTCAAATTACGGGACCGGTGCTCTGTATGATCTGATGCGACAGCGGCGAATGATGCCGACGGATAACTTTCGTCAAACCTATTATGAAGCTTCTCCAGGCATGAATGCCTATGCATATAAAGTAAAGTATAAAACCAGGAAGTTTGGTTGCATGGGCTGTCATGTGCTGTGCAAGAAAAAAGGCTCAACCAATGAAGTGATTCCCGAATTTGAGACGATGTCCCACTTCAGTGCCTTGATTTGTAATGATGATCTGGATGCAGTCGTAGAAGCGAATCGAATCTGTAATGATGCCGGAATGGATACCATCTCTGCGGCGGCGTCTATCGCTTGTTATAAGGAGATTACCGGGGCGGAAATCTCTCCGGATAAATTGATCCAGTTGCTGGATGATATCGTCGCTGGAAAAGGAGATGGTGCACTGCTTGGAAAAGGGAGCAGGGCTTATGCAGAGCAATTGCAATCTGTTGATGCTTCTATGACGGTAAAAGGCCTGGAATTCCCTGCTTATGACCCAAGGGGTGCTTATGGTATGGCGCTGGCGTATGCGACTTCTACACGGGGAGGGTGCCATTTGCGCGCCTATCCGATATCGCATGAAATCTTGCGCAAGCCGGTGGCAACCGATCGTTTCAGCTTCAGTGGCAAAGCAAGGATCAATAAAATAAGCGAAGATGCCAACGCGATAATCGATTCGCTGACGGCGTGTAAGTTTTTGTTTTTTGCCGCATCCCTGGAGGAATATGCACGTGTTCTACAAGGCGTAACAGGCATGCAGACCACGGCTCAGGATCTTTTGAAGATTGGCGAGCGGATTTATTATAACGACCGCATTATGAACGCGTTAAATGGGTTTACTGCGTCCGACGATGATCTGCCGCTACGTTTTTTCGAGGAGTCAGGATCCGGGAATGCTGATTTTGATGTGCCTGCGCTCAATCGTGATGATTTTTTGCAGGAGCGGGCCAGATATTACAAGATCAGAGGGTTGGATGAAAACGGGCAACCC
>JAUWTX010000145.1 GCA_030614505.1 Desulfuromonadales bacterium | reverse complement strand
TGAGAGCCGGTTCATCGGCCATGTGGGCGAGGACGCGCAATTCAACCTGGGAGTAGTCTGCCGAGAGCATCAAACAGCCATCGGAAGGGATAAATCCTTCACGGATTCGCCGACCTTCCTCGGTGCGGATTGGAATGTTCTGCAGATTTGGGTTACTCGAAGAAAGCCGTCCTGTAGCCGTGACTGCCTGGTTGAAGCTGGTATGAATCCGTCCAGTCTCTGGATGGATTAGTTTCGGTAGAGCATCAGTATAGGTTCCCTTCAGCTTGGACAGGGAACGAAAATCAAGAATTTTCGCGGTGATCTCATGCTCCTCAGCCAGCTTGTTCAAAACTTCAACATCAGTCGACCAGCCGGTCTTGGTCTTCTTGCCCTTTGGCAAGCCAAGTCGCTCAAAGAGCACTTCGCCAAGCTGTATCGGGGAACCAATATTGAAAGAGACTCCGGCCAACTCATGAATCTGCTTCTCGAGCACGGCAAGTTTTTTTGCCATCTCGGCTGAGAGCCCGCCAAGAAATTCAGGATCGATGCGAATACCGGCCTGCTCCATCCCAACCAGGATCGGCAGCAGGGTCATCTCTACGTCATTAAAAAGTTTCTCCTGCTCCTGCTCGGCAACCATCGGCACGAGCTTTTCGTAGAGCCGTAAGGTGATATCTGCATCCTCGGCGGCATAAACCGTCGCCTTCTCGACTTCGACCTCATCAAAGCAGATCCGCTTCTTACCACTGCCGGCAACCTCGCTGTAGCTGATAGTTCGATAGTCGAGCAATTCGGCGGCCAGATTGTCCATACCATGGGACTTGGCAGCCGAATTGGCGAGATAGCTGGCCAGCATGGTGTCGTAGAGCGGTTCTCTGACTTCAACTCCGGCCCGGGCCAACACCAGCATGTCGTATTTGAGATTCTGACCAATCTTCAAGTGACAATCCGAAGCCAGCAGCGGTCTGATTGCCGAGAGGACAGTGTCGAGGGGCAACTGTTCCGGTACGCCAAGGTAGCGATGCCCAACCGGCACATACCATGCTTCACCGGGAGTCACGGCAAATGAAAGCCCGACCAGATCGACACGCAAGGGATCCAGGCCGGTCGTCTCGGTATCAAAAGCAAAGCATTCCGCCTTCTCAAGCACGGCGACCATCTCCATCAGCTCAGCTTCGTTCAGAACAGAATGGTAGCCTTCACCACTGACGCTGGCACGTGCAGCCACAGAGAACTCTTGCAGCAGTTTGGGAAACTCGCATTCTTTAAAAAGCTCCGTCAGAGCATCGCGGTTCGGTTCGATCAAAACAAAGTCATTATCATCAACATCAAGATCGAGATCATCAACCAGGGTGACCAGACGCTTCGACAGACGAGCCTGATCGGCAAAATTTTCCAGGTTTTCACGGCGCTTGCCCTTAAGCTGATCGAGACTGGCCAGCAGGGTTTCAATGTCACCGAATTCGTCGATCAAAGCCTTGGCTGTTTTCTCGCCGATTCCCGGGACCCCCGGGATATTGTCTGAACTGTCACCAGAGAGCGCCTGAACCTCGACAACCTTGTCCGCACCACCGAAACGTTCGGCTACTTCTGCCGGGCCAGAGATTTTGTCCTTCATCGTGTCGAGCAGGCGGACACGATCGTTGACGAGCTGCATCATATCCTTGTCACCGGTAACCACGGTCACTTCCATTCCTTTGGCAGCGAACTTTTTAGCGAGAGTGGCGATGATGTCGTCCGCCTCATAACCAGACTTTTCGATCCCTGGCAGGTTAAAAGCATCCACCACCCGCTTGATATAGGGAATCTGCGGCACCAGATCCTCAGGCATAGCCGACCTGTTAGCCTTATATTCAGGATAAATTTCCTTACGGAAGGTCGGCCCCTTACTGTCAAAAATGACGGCCAGCCGATCTGGCTGCTGTTCACGCATCACCTTGAGGAGCATGTTGGTGAACCCATAAATGGCGTTGGTCGCCATCCCCTGCGAGTTGCTGAGGTGGCGGATAGCATAATAGGCGCGATAGATATAGCTCGAACCATCGATCAGAAAAAGCCGCTGGGGCTGATTTGACATTGGGCAGATCTCCTTTGCAATAAATTAGCAATGTATTATTTCACAAGTTGGCATGAAGACAAAGAATGAAGGAATGGATTTTACCAACCTGTGCGGTCACTGATTAAAAAAAACCTTTTTTCTTTCTTTCACCCATTCACGAGGTTGACAATGTCTATTGAAATGATTAGCTTTTCAGAGAATTGTCTTTCCTATAAGGAGTTGATTGCATGTCTGATGAAGAACAATCCAATGATCTGATGCCCGACTTCGAAATCGATCATGAAAAAATAACCGAAATTATCGAGGAACACGCCAACGCGGGGGGACTGGTGGTTGCCTCGGACATCCTGCCTACCGGCCTGCCGATTATTCCTCTGCGCCCGCGCCCGGCCTTTCCCGGCATCATGATCCCCCTGGTTCTCAACGGCCAGGCCCAGGTGGCCGCTATGCATCAGGCAATGGAACACCAGGCCCAGACCATCGGCCTGGTTATGACCCGCGATTTTGACAGAGAAGATGGAGTTGACAATCTGCACCAGGTAGGCGTCGCCGCCAAGATCGTTAAGGTGCTGCACACCGAGAAAAACGCTGCACACGTGCTGGTCAACAGCCTCGAACGCTTTGTTATTGAGGAAATCCATGAAAGAGGTGGCACCCTCTATGCTCAGGTGCGCTATCACTTTGCCACGGAGCTTTCAGACAATCCGGAACTACGTGCCTATTCAATGGCGATCCTTTCGACCCTGAAAGAACTCGTCCAGATCAACCCGCTTTACAGTGAAGAGATCAAGCTCTTTCTCAATCGCTCCAGCCTTGATGACCCAGGACGTCTGGCTGATTTTGCCGCTAACCTGACTACTGCAGACGGCCAGCTGTTACAAGAGATTCTGGCTACCCTCGATGTACGTAAACGTATTGACAAGACTCTGGTGCTGCTCAAAAAGGAGTTGGAAGTCTCCCGCCTGCAGACCAAAATTTCCAAACAGATTGAGGAGAAGATCTCCGCCCAACAGCGCGAGTTCTTCCTGCGCGAACAGTTTAAAGCAATCAAACAGGAATTGGGGCTGGAAAAAGAAGGCAAAGACACGGAAATCGAGAAGTTCCAGAAACGACTCAAGAAGCTGACACTTAACGAGGAGGCGGAACGAGCGGTTGAAGATGAGATGGAGAAACTCCAACTGATCGAACCGACCTCGCCCGAGTACAATGTCAGCCGCAACTATCTTGACTGGCTGACTATTCTCCCCTGGGGTGTTTTCAGTAAGGATTCCTACAGTATCACCCGAGCCCGGCGAATTCTCGACCGAGACCACTACGGTCTTAAAGACGTCAAGGAACGTATCCTTGAATTTATCGCCGTGGGCAAAATGAAGGGTGATATCTCCGGATCGATTCTCTGCCTGGTCGGTCCTCCCGGGGTCGGCAAAACATCGATTGGGCATAGCGTTGCAGATGCCCTAGGTCGGAAGTTCTTTCGCTTTTCCCTTGGCGGCATGCGCGATGAGGCAGAAATCAAGGGTCACCGTCGTACTTACATCGGCGCCATGCCGGGCAAGTTCATTCAGGCAATGAAGACAGTCGGCACAGCCAACCCGGTCGTGATGCTCGATGAGATCGACAAAATCGGTGCCTCCTTCCAGGGCGATCCGGCCTCGGCCCTGCTTGAGATTCTTGACCCAGAGCAGAACGACAGTTTTCGAGATCACTATCTCGATGTCCCCTTCGATCTTTCCAATGTGCTTTTTATCACTACGGCAAACCAGCTGGACACCATCCCCCGGCCCTTGCTCGACCGCATGGAGGTCTTGCGCCTGTCCGGTTACATCCTTGAGGAAAAACTCGAGATTGCCAAACGCTACCTGATCCCCAAGGCTCTCGAAAACCATGGCCTGAAGCGTAGCCAGGTGACGATCCGGAAAGCAGCGCTCAGACAGATCGTTGAAGGCTACGCCCGAGAGGCGGGAGTGCGCAATCTTGAGAAGCAGATCAAAAAGATCCTGCGGCGTGCAGCTATGGCCTTTGCCGAAGACGAAACCCTGGAGAAAATATCAGTCAGCAAACGGGACCTGGAGAATTATCTCGAAAAACCGATCTTTACCGCCGACGAAATCTTCGAAGGAGTCTCCGGCGTGGTCACAGGGTTAGCTTGGACCAGCCTCGGCGGCGCCACCCTGCAGATCGAAGCAGTAGCCATGCTGGCCAAAAGCAAGGGGTTCAAACAGACAGGGCAACTCGGCAAGGTGATGGTCGAGAGTTCAGAAATCGCTTATTCCTACATCATGGCTCATGTTGCCGATTATGGTGGTAACGCAGACTTTTTTGACACGCATTTCATTCATCTGCATGTCCCGGCCGGTGCCACACCCAAAGACGGCCCGTCGGCAGGCATCACTATGGCCACCGCCATGGTGTCGATGATCACCGGGAAAACAGTCAAGAAGAAACTCGCCATGACCGGGGAGCTGACTCTGACCGGCCGCGTTCTGCCAATCGGTGGTCTCAAGGAAAAGACGATTGCTGCACGCAGATCCGGACTGAAGACGCTCATTTTCCCAAATGACAACCGCAAGGACTTTGAAGATCTGCCCGACTACCTGAAAGAGGGCCTTGAGGCTCATTTTGTGAAGACATTCAATGATGTCTACAAGATAGCATTCTGATTTTTCGTTGGTACACTTGATTGCAGACGTTTATCATAGAGACCAGGCGGCATTCAGAAGGGGCATTAATGCACTGTGGATAACCTTGAGACCTTAAGCGATCAGTTTTTCAGTGGTCAATTTCTGGAAAGCAAGATTTTTTATACGATTCTGGCCATCGTATTCTTCTGGGTGATTCGTCGTCTCATCCTGATTGTTTTCCTGCGTGGCAAGGATGTCCAGGTTCAGTACCGCATCCGCAAGACTGTCGCCTATAGCACCTATCCCCTTGCTTTCCTGGTGATTGGCCGCATCTGGTTCGCCGGTTTTCAAGCGGTTTCAACCTATCTTGGTCTACTCTCCGCCGGTTTGGCGATTGCCTTGCAGACCCCACTGATCAACTTGGCCGGTTGGGCGTTCATCCTCTGGCGTCAACCACTCAAAGTTGGCGACCGTGTCCAGCTCGGCGACAATCGCGGCGATGTCATCGATCAACGGATATTCATGTTCAGCCTGATGGAGATCGGCAACTGGGTCGATTCCGACCAGAGCACCGGACGCATAATTCACATTCCCAACGGCAAGATATTTACCGACGTCCTCGCCAACTACAGCCAGGGGTTTCAGTATATCTGGAACGAAATTCCGGTTCTGGTCACTTTCGAAAGCGACTGGCGCAAAGCGAAGCAATTGCTTGATGACATTGCCCAACGACATGGGACATCGCTCAGCGATTCTGCTGCCCGGAAATTGCGGGAAGCAGCCAAAAAATTCATGATTTTCTATTCGAAGTTGACACCGATGGTGTACACCACGGTCAAAGACTGTGGTGTCATGCTTACGATCCGTTATCTCTGCGAACCACGAAGACGTCGAGGATCGGAACAGGAGATATGGGAAGATATCCTCGATGCTTTCGCCGCCCATGACGATATCGACTTCGCCTACCCGACCCAGCGTTTCTATCACAACGACACAGAGGGCAAGCCGGGAACCCGTCCCGAAGCGATCTATTCGTCTGTATCTCCTGCCAAGCAGGTTTGAGCAGTAAGCACCGGGAAGCTGTTACTGGGACATCGAAATACGAGTCGCTTGGTAGCAAAGAATTTAGTAATATTGTCGGTGCGGGACGGAATAGAGGATGTTTCTGCTCAGTAGTTCGCCCAAACAGGACAACCTTCTTGGCGTTGTAACTCGGGCAGGGCCAGCACCCTTATAACTGAAAGAGAGCAGGTAC
>JAUWTX010000270.1 GCA_030614505.1 Desulfuromonadales bacterium | reverse complement strand
TCCGATCACGGTGCTGGACCGCGCCAAGACGGAGCAGCACACGATCGCGAGCATCAACCTCTACGTGGACCTCCCCCACCGCTTCCGGGGCACGCACATGAGTCGCTTCATCGAAATTCTCAACCAGTATCATGGTCAGGTCAGTATTGATCGCATGAACACGATGCTGCGCGACATGAAGAAGCACCTTGAGGCCAGCTGTGCCCATCTGGAGCTGGAATTCCCCTACTACATCGAGAAGCAGGCACCGGTCTCAGGGGCGCGCAGCCTGATGGAGTACCAGTGTCGCATGGTGGGTAGTCTTGGTGAAAAATACGATTTTATCCTCGGTGTCACCGTGCCGATGACCTCGCTCTGTCCCTGCTCGCGGGAGATCAGTGACCGGGGTGCGCATAACCAGCGCAGCGCCGTGACTGTCGAGATTCGTTATACAGACCATGTCTGGCTGGAAGATCTGATTGAGTGGGTTGAGGAATGCGGCAGCGCTCCGGTCTTTGCTCTGCTCAAGCGCGAAGATGAAAAGGCTTTGACCGAACAGGCCTACGATAACCCGATGTTCGTTGAGGACGTGGTGCGAGCGGTGACTCAGCGCTTGCTTGAGGTTTCGGAGATTACCTGGTTTCGGGTTGCCTGCGAGAATTTCGAGTCAATTCATAATCATTCCGCGTATGCCATGGTGGAACGTCCGGACCCTGCCGAACGTGGATAACTCTGTGGACAAGGTGGATAACTCGTCAATTGGCCTCATTTTTAATCATTCTGGCCCCGTTATCGGCCTGTTTGCCAAACAGCCGCTACCGGGTCAGGTCAAGACGCGGCTGACACCACCGTTGTCTGCGTCGCAAGCTTGTTATCTATACCAGACCTCTTTGCAGGAGACGGTTAATCGGCTACTTTCTGCAGGCCTCCCCCTGGTGATTTGCTACGCTGGACGGCGCGACTGGTTCAGCACGGCTTTCCCGGGCTTGCCGCTGCTCGCACAGACCGGTGACGGTCTTGGTGTTCGCATGAGCAACGCTGTGCAGGCTCTTTTTGCTGCCGGTGGCGGGCCGGTTCTGCTGGCAGGCTCCGATAGTCCGGACCTGCCCATCCTTCTGGTAGAACAGATTCTGGAACAGTTAAAAGAAGCAGATATCGCTACCGTTCCCTGCCGGGATGGCGGCTACACAATCGTTGGCATGCGGCAACCAACAACGGAAATCTTTGATGGGATACCCAGGAGTACCTCCGGGGTGCTGGAAGCGACCCGCCGGCGCAGTCGGCAGCTCGGTTTGAGTTATCATGAAACGGAATGCTGGGAGGACCTTGATGACTTTGCCGACCTGCAGCGATTGGTGGTTCGTTCTCCCGAGTCACAGACGGCTCGCTATATTGTCAGCGAGTTGAACGAATTACTCTAATACGCAGAGCGAAAAGCGTTGATGTCCGGTTGACTTGCCATCAGTGCTGCCCGATAATCAAGCGATAGAAGACAGATGGGCTGCGAAGATAGTTCTCGTCGTTTATAAGGAGAAAGCATTTGGAACTGGTACTTAATGCCGGGCCGGTGGTTAAACTGGTCTTGTTGATTCTGGTCTATTTTTCTGTGGTCTCCTGGGCCATAATTATTCATAAACAGATGGTGGTTCATCGGGCGATTCGCGATTCGGAGCGATTCCTCGAGTTTTTCTGGTCGAAGAAACGCTTTGATGCTATCGGCCAGGGGTTGGATGATTACCGTTATTCACCGCTTACAGTCCTCTTCCGCGAGGTCTATCGTGAGCTGGCCCAAAGCCGGCAGCAGGCCGGTGGTCTGGAGACGGACAACCTGGTGGCCGATCTTGGCGAACAGGAGCGGGTTGCCCGCGTGCTGCGTCGTTCCTCAACTTCTGAGGGCCACCGCCTCGAAAAGTATCTCTCTTTTCTTGCCACCACCGGTTCGGCAGCGCCGTTCATCGGCTTGTTCGGTACCGTCTGGGGCATCATGAATGCCTTCCATGGTATCGGCACCAGTGGCAGTGCTTCGTTAGCCGTGGTTGCACCTGGGATTTCCGAGGCCCTAGTCGCCACTGCGATTGGCCTGATTGCGGCGATCCCTGCGGTTATCGGTTACAACCATTTTATCAATAAGATCAATGTTTTAACAGGTGAGATGGATAATTTCAGCCAGGAAATGCTGAATATTGTCCAGCGCATGAGCCGGAGCAACTGAGATGGAACTCGGTCAGAACAGCAACCGCCGGCGTACGCTACTGGCACAAATTAATGTGACACCCTTTGTCGATGTCATGCTGGTTCTGCTGATTATTTTCATGATCACCGCACCGATGATGGAAAAGGGTGTGGATGTTGCCCTGCCGGAAGTGGAGAATGCACCAAACCTCTCTGCAGTCAAAGAACCTCTGGTAATTACCGTGACCCGCAAGGGTCAGATTAGGCTTGGCAACAACCCTGTCGAAAACGCGGCCAAGCTGACTCCCGTTCTGCTGCAGGTGCTCAGTGAACGAGAAGACAAAACAGTTTTTCTCGAAGCGGATAAGGCAGTGCCCTATGGTCATGTGGTCAAGGTGATGGCGGCAGTCAAGCGGGCCGGTGTTACCAAGCTCGGCATGGTAGCCCGGGAGCCGGAGAACTAACCGGGTTAAATAAGCGAGCAGAATGATGTCAGTTGCGCCTTTACGCCACATCACCGCTTTTCACAGCGACCCGAAGTTTGGTCGTCTGTTGCTGGTTTCACTGATTGCCCATGGCCTGATCTGGGCGGCGTTCAGCGGAAGCTGGTTCGGTACCAGTACACGCCCCAAACCGCCAGTCTACTATGTCGACCTGATTCATAAGCCAGTCCTCAATCCCCAGGCTGGTCGTCCTGATCCACGTCCGGTCAAAAAGCCGAAGCCGGCACCGGTTAAACAAACGGTCCAGACAATTCCCAAGGCCGCCCCCCCGACCGCCCCCCCGATTGCCCCCAAGGTGCCAGTCAAGCCTGTTGTTCCTAAAATACCAGTCAAACCTGCCGTGGCGGTCAAGCCAAAGCCGGCACTGAAGCCAACGCCAAAGCCAGTCACAAAGCCGGTGCAACGCAAAGAGCAGAAACTTCAGAGTGCCATTGACGAGATTCGTGAACGGCAGAAACGCCAGAAAGAACGCGATGCGTTGAAAGAGAGGCTGGCCAAGTTGCGTGATCCCGCCAGTGCGGCTGCGACCGTGCCGGCCGATGTGCCGGTGGGCATGCTGGATGGCCAGGGCAATGAGGTGGGCATCGCAGTCGTGGCACACGTACAGGAATTTATCCAGCAGAACTGGGCACTTTCGCCGTATCTGCTTGACCAGTCCCGGATTGCGAATCTCGAGGCGAAAGCCACCTTGCGCTACTCCAAGGCCGGCAAGCTGATGAGTTACAGGATAG